>JAABSQ010000119.1 GCA_011390315.1 Desulfobacteraceae bacterium | reverse complement strand
GGCCACCGGGTGGGAACCCCAGGTGCCGGGCATGGGATTCATTCGGTGGACGAGTGTGCCGGACAAGTCAAGGCGCTTTTTCATACAGTCCCATTACCGGCTTCCCCGGCCGGTCTCCTCCCTGATTCTGGGAAAAGGGGAGCGGGTCATTCCGGAAAATGAAGCCGAGTGCGACATCTACTGCCTGGGAAAAAGCGGTCACTTCAAACCGAATCCGGTGGGGGATGAAGAAGAATTCGTCCGCATCGGTCCCTTCCGTCTCTGGAGCTATCTCAATCCGACCTTGAAGAACCTGCTTCGGGCCGGGGTCGGATTCGTTCCCGCCTATCTGTGGATCGGCATCGAATACGGCCTGATCTGGTTCGGGATCACCTTCTTTCGGAATGTTTTCGTGGACCTGGTCGCCTTTTCGGGGCTGAGCCCCCGGTCCTGGTCGGTTAAAGACATCAATTTCGACAACACCAGCCAGTCCTTGTTCTGGACCGGTTTTTCGGTGCCGGTGCTCGGTTCGGTCAAGCTCTGGTTCGATTACGCCTGGCCTTTTACCGTCGGACCTCTTTTTGTGGGGTCCAAATTCTTCGTCATCTGCATCGCCAACGGGATTTATATCGCCGCTCACAACAAGCTGCGCCATTTCGACAGCCGGGTGATTCGGGCCAATTTTTTCCGCAGCGTTCTGGCCTGGCCCTTTGCCGCGGTGTTTTCGCCCCTGGGCAATGTACTGATGGTTCCCAGTATCGTCCAGGCCAAGTTCTGGTCCGACATGGTGGCCGCCGTCATCGAGGGCACCGGCAAGTTTCGGCAGAAACTGGTGCTGCGAAAACGGGACCTGCTGGAGATTCTTCCCCTGCTCCGGTCCGAAGACCGGGACACCCGTCTGACCGCTTTGCTGGATATCCTCTTCATATGGGCCAGTCGTCAGCGGGGGCGGACCTGCCTTTCCAGTATCCTCCTGGGCCGGGAGGGATTCATCACCACCCTGGTGCAGACATTCAAAAAACCGGACCCGTCGGAAAAACGGCAGCGGCAATTGCTGGGGAGTGAATATCTCGACCTGCTTCTGGATCAAACCCGGCCCCAGTTGGCCCAATCCGAACTGGGCCGGTTCATCCTCGAAAAATACACCGACCGGGAGGTGATCGTTTTCACCGAACTCATCGACCGGAACCTGGTGGACCTTCATTACCGGCTGAAACGGTTGCGGAAAAAAACCGCCTCTTTTTCCGATCCGTCCGCCGAAAAATAGGGTCCCGGGTTCGGGATTGCATTCGGTCCTCCCGTGCTTATATTCCCCCAAAGCGCGTTTGATTCCAGAGAACAGTTACCCCAAGAGAACAGTTATCAATGATACCGGAGGATATGCCATGCTCAAGAAACAAATTCAGGATGCCCTGAACGATCAGATCAATGCGGAACTCTATTCCGGGTACCTTTACCAGGCGATGGGGGCGTATTTCGAGAATAAGGGGTTGGACGGTTTCGCCCAATGGATGAAGGCCCAGGCCAAGGAAGAACAGTTCCATGCGGAAAAATTCTATGACTACGTGAATGAACGCGGCGGTCGCGTGTTCTTCACCGCCATCGATGCACCGCCTTCCGATTGGGATTCAACACTCAAGGTTTTCGAGGATACGCTCTCTCACGAGGAGGCGGTCACCGAACGGATTAACAACCTGGTGAGCCTCGCCCTCGAACACAAGGATCAGGCCACCTACAATATGTTGCAGTGGTTTGTGGAAGAACAGGTCGAAGAAGAGGACAACGTGAATCACGTGATCGATCAGCTGAACCTGATCGGCGATGAACAAAAGGGCGGCACCGGCCTGCTCATTCTGGACCGTGAACTCGGTCAACGGGTGTTCACCCCGCCGGCGACCATTGGGGAATAATCCTCGTTCGTTCAGCTGTTCGCGGGCGAATCCGCGGACGGCTGAACATGTCCCCTCCCCTTTTCCTTCCCCGTGATCCTGGCCATCTTTTCCTTGACCTCTCTTGGTTTTTCCGGTACACCGAGCCCTGTAAGTTCGGCATAGACCTTTGGCAAACCAAGACATAGTGGCTGGCAAAGGTTCTTTTCAGAAAAGAAACGTAATGAGTTATGCCCTAGGCGAAGGCCACCCAGACTCATCTGGGCGGCTTTTTTTATTGGGGAGGGCGGCATGGCAAAACTTCTGGTCATCGACAATTACGATTCTTTCACCTACAATCTGGTTCAGATGTTCCGGCACTATGCTCTCGATATTGGTGTGTTTCGAAGTGATGAAATTTCCCTGGAAGGGGCCAAAGAATTCGGGCCGGATTATATTCTGATCAGCCCCGGCCCCAAGGACCCGGCCCATGCCGGAATTTCGACGGCCCTGATTGATGCCTTTTGCAGGCACACGCCGACCCTGGGGGTATGCCTGGGGATGCAGTGCATCAATGAAGTATTCGGCGGCAGCACGGTGCGGGCCCCGGCGCCCATGCACGGAAAAACCAGCCGGGTGCATCACCGGAATGAAGCTCTTTTTAAAGGGGTTTCTTCTCCATTCCGGGCCGCCCGGTATCATTCCCTGGCGGTGCAACCGGCCCCGAAATCACCGCTGAAACTGACCGCCCATGCCTCGGACGGGGTCGTCATGGGGATGTCCCACCCCGAATTTCCTCTGCACGGGGTGCAGTTTCATCCCGAAAGTTTTTTGACGGAGGACGGTTTCCGTATGGTAGAAAATTTTTTGGCCCTCGGCCCGCTTCGGGAGACACCCATCCATGGATGAAATTAGAGCTTGCCTGGGCCGCATCGACGGAGTCTTTTCAGAATCCCTGACGCTTCACGAACCCTTTATAAGTCTTGCGGCCCGATTCGCCCACCTGCCGGGAACCACCGTACTGATGAGCGGCGGGGATTTGGACTGCGCCCGGCGCCACATTCTGGGGGTGTATCCCTGGCTGACCCTGTTCGGTCGGGGCCGTTCACTCACCCTTCAGACGGCGGAAACGGAATTCGATCTGACGGCCGATCCCTTCGATGTCCTGAGGGAGATTCTCTCCGCTTTTCGATTGGCCCCTCCAGAGCGCTATCCCCTTCCCTTATGCGCCGGGCTTTTGGGATATTTATCTTATGAGCTAAAAGATGTATTGGAGCGACTGCCTCGAACCTCCCTGGACGATCTTTCTCTTCCCCATCTCTACTTCACGGCCCCCGCCATTTTGGTGATTCAGGATAAGATCAACAAGGATACCCGGATTTACATTCCCCGGGTGACGGAAAACGGCTTTCCGGGAGAAAAGGCACTTCTGGAGCAATTCCATCGCGCTCTGGATGCACCGGCGCCGGTTTTATCCCCTTTTGCCGGTGATCCTTCGGGATTTCAGTCCAATTTTACCCGACCTTTGTACATGGATGCCATTCGTCGCATTCGGGAATATATCGCCGCCGGAGACGTATACCAGGTCAATCTGTCCCAGCGGTTTCAAATGGGGTTTTCGGGTGATCCGTTTCATCTGTTTCAAACCCTTTACAAGGAAAATCCGGCGCCCTTTTTTGCGTTTATTCAGGCCGGCGATCATCAGATCGTATCCACCTCGCCGGAGCGGTTTCTGCTTCAAGAAGACCGCCAGGTGGAAACCCGCCCCATCAAAGGCACCCGTCCCCGCGGCGATACCCCCGAGGCGGATGTGACAAACGCCTTGGCGCTTTGCCGAAGCCGAAAAGATGATGCGGAACTCTCCATGATCGTGGATCTGCTTCGAAACGATATCGGGAAGGTCTGCAAGGCCGGTTCGGTTCAGGTGGCGGAACACAAACGGCTGGAGGCCTACCAAAATGTGTATCACCTGGTCTCCCGGGTGGTGGGAATTCTGGACCGGGGCAAGAGCGGCGTCGATCTGATTCGAGCCGCTTTTCCGGGCGGTTCCATCACCGGATGTCCCAAGATTCGATCCATGGAGATTATCGACGAGTTGGAGACCCGTCGTCGGCATCTTTATACCGGCTCCATCGGCTATATCAGTTTTCATGATACGATGGATCTCTCCATCGCCATTCGTACCGCTGCGGTCACCGGCGGACAGATCCTTTTTTCGGTGGGCGGCGGCATCGTCTATGATTCCGATCCCGCCGACGAATACGAAGAAACCCTCCATAAGGGAAAGACCTTAATGGCCGTTTTTGCCGGGGAAAATCGACCCAAGGCGAAGGCGGGTGACGAGTGGGTCTGGATGAACGGGGGATTGACGCCGAAAGGGGAGGCGGCCGTACCGATCTCACACCCCGGCTTTCAATACGGTCAGGGGTTTTTCGAAACCATTCGGGTGGTCTCCGGGATTCCGAGATTTATAGACGAGCATATTGCACGATTCAATCGGGCCTGGCGGCGATTCCTTCCCGGTGAAGTTCCCGATCTGAGTTGGGCCGAGATCATTCGACAGGTCATCGATAAAAACCGGTTGACGGATCAAGTTGCCGCCGTGAAGATCCTGGCGGCTGGTGGGGATCGGACCCATTCCCCTTTGAATCATTTTCTTATGGTCACCGCCCGCCCCTATTCCCATCGGCTAGAGGGGAGAACCGAAAACGGACTTGGGTTACTCACCTATCCCCACCCTCGGCGCACCCCTTTGGCGGACCACAAAACTCTCAATTACCTTTATTATGTACAGGCCGGAAAATGGGCCCGCGAAAAGGGAGGGGACGAGGCCCTGATATTGAACCCGGACGGAACCGTTTCCGAAACCAATACCGCCAATCTGATCCTGATTTGCGGGCATTCCGCAGAGATTCCCGAATCGGATCATGTGTTGCCGGGCGTTATGCAGTCCGTCGTGGTTCAGTGGCTTTCGCGGAACGGGTATTCCATTCGACGGCGGCCTATTTCACCGAAGACCCTGTTTTTAGCGGATCAGGTTCTTCTGACCAATTCGCTGATGGGTGTTGTCCCCGCCCTGCATTTAGACGACCGGAAACTTGCGTCGCCATCCGATTTGTGGAAAAGAATTAATGAAGAGATGAACTGATTCTTTTCGGTTCTCTTCCTGAGAAAGGAGCCCCGAGTCCGGAGGCTTTGTTTTCACCGATTCGTTTTCTTCCCGCCCTGCCCCCTGCCCTGTTCTTAGACTCGGAAATTTCGGCCATGATCGTTGTTTCGGCCTATCATTCGCTATCATTCGGGCGTGGCCGATACGATCATCAACGCCGGAATTTTTTATGCCCGCGTCTGTGCGTCGGAAGGTTCTGCTTTTCTTTCCTTATTGACTCTCCAGGCCGGGTTCTCTATATCCATTGGAGGACTTCTTGTTCCATAGGCGGCAACCGTTTTCAAACGACACTTCACGGATAACCGAATGCGTCCATTTTTTCTCTTCTTGATTGTTCTTCTCTGGATCTGTCTGTTTCCCGGAAAGTCTGTTTCAGCGTCCGATTTTCTTTTTCAACGTCAACAGCTTGAGCAATCCCTGGAAAACGGAGACATCGATAGGTATGACGTTCCGTTCACTACCTATGTATCCCTTGGAATGTGGAAGGAAATCGATGCGATTCTGGAGGCCAACAACCGGAATGTGATGAAGTATTCTTTACCGAAAGGCAGGTACAGTCGGCCGTTCTCTGTAAACAGCGAAATATGGGTTTTTAGCGAAACCGAGGCCGGGGAAGAAAGTGAAGGGATTCATGTTTTTGATGCCGACTCGCTGAAATTGAAAAAAATTTTGCGGAATGAACGGATCTCAAAATATGGGGGCGGGGTTCGATCCGCTTTCGGGGATCGGATTCTATTGAGCGGTACCGGTCGGAATATGGGCGCCGCTGCCGTCTGGAATGTTCAATCCGATCGTTGGCGTACCTTGTCGTTACCGGAAGGCAATCTTATCAGCGGGGCTGCTGTTGAGGATTCTTTTGTTTTTCTGGGCGCCTGTGGCGGCACTGTGATGAGCTGGAGGTTGAACTCGGATATCGAGTTTGCCAAAACCTACCGGACCGGTCACTCGAATTGGGATGTCGGAAAATCCGCACCGGAGGAGTGTATCCAAGGCATCGCCGTTTTGGAGGATCGGGTGATCGGTGTCGGAGAATCTCATGTTTTTCACTGGAATATCGGGTCGGCGATTCTGGAAACGGTTCAGCCGAAATCCATCAAAAATTCAGCGGTGTATATCAAAGACCGTCATTTGGTGGAATTTCGTGGACATCGGTTTATTGTTCGTGATGTAGAATCCGTTCCAAAGGTCGCAAAGGAACGCACCACCGGGTTACTCATACTCGATGTGGGCATTACCGGGGATCGCATTTTGGCCGAGCAGACCGGAGATATTTTGGTGGTTTCACTGGCCCATCACCAGGGATTTCTTTTTTATGAACTGGATGAATTCAAACGACAGGCCCATATCCCAATGAAGGGCGGTCCGTTTACAATTTATAACGGCAAACTGTTTGTCACAAGAGATCAGGCTATTTTCCAGTACGATTTCAGAAATACGGCGCCTGAGGCCTATGAACGGTTTCTGAAGACCATTCAACTGAACGCCATGCCTTTGACGGAGGGGATTTACTTTCAACTGCTCAAGCGGGCTAGAATCTATCCAGAGCTTATTCCCCTGAACCTGCTTGCC
>JAABSQ010000118.1 GCA_011390315.1 Desulfobacteraceae bacterium | reverse complement strand
CTCCGGCGCCTCCTGTTGAATCCGCTCGATTGCCCGAACCCCGAGGTCGACCCCCTGGTGCCGATTGAGGCTTCCGGGATAGAGAAAGATGAATTTCTCATCCTTCTTCGGGGGCCGCTGCTTCGAAAAGAAAATCTCTTCCGGGTAATTCATCATCACGGTCAATTTCTCCTCGGGAACGGATCGTTCCCGCAAGGCTCGATACCAGAGGTGATTGGAGATGATGACGTGATCCGCAAGGGACGCACACACCTTCTCCAACATCGACAAAAGCTTGAAGGTAACCCCGTCGACCGACCCGTCGAACTTGCTGACATAGAATTCCGGCATGATATCGTGGATATCCAGAATCATCCGGGCGCCGAGAAGCTTCGGAAGAATACCGGCAAACACGATAAAATCGGGCACCGAATGGATATGAATGACATCGTAGGGGGTCTTCAGATGCTTGCGGGTCAACACGCCGGCCGAATGAAGTATAAACCGGCTGATGCGCCATAAATAATCGAAGCGGGTCCTTTCATTGACCACCCGGTCTTGGATCCGATACACCCTGGCCCCCTCCAGTTCTTCGAAGGAGGAAAGCGGGTGGCGGCGCAGTGCCAGCACATCCACCCTGTGGCCTTGGTCCAGAAGGGCCCTGGCATATCGCATGATTCGGTTGTCCTGTTCATAAAAACTGTAAGCGACCATGCAGATACGCAATCTCCGGGGGTTCAAGGCCCGTTTTCGAGCGGGTTGCGGATGATGTTTAAGATTCATCTAAAATTCCTGTCCCTTCAGGTTGAGAATTTTCGGTACCCCTTTCGGAGGTCCTGACGGAATAGGTCCGCGGAAGAGAGCGCCAGAATCGAACGACTTCCTTTTCCGTGGCATTCCAGTACTGATCGGGGTAGGCGGTTTTGATATAAGTTAAAAATTCCCGATACTTCTCAGATGGATATTTCTCTGTATTGGGTTCATCCCCTTCGAAATCCATGTAGTCCGGATGGGTTTTCAGGAGTATCATTCCTCCCTTTTCGGCGATCCAGTCGGCTTTTCGCTTCCAGATGTCGATGGTCTGCTCCTTCATGAGAATATACAGGGTGAAATCCTGCGGCATGGTATAGGGCAGTTCCAGGTAGCCGTCTTTGTCGGGGCCGCCCGCCATCCAGACCGGAAAAATGGTGTCGATTCCATCCGGCTCCGGCTCGAAGGGATCGGTATCAAAGGTGGAGGTGGCATAGGCGATGTTCAGTGCATTCATCCATTCGGGTTTGTGGTGGGCGGAGGGTGTGCTGAATCCTTCGCATTCCCAATCCCGAAGATAGACGTTGATGCGGACGGCCCGGGACATGAAGGTTTGTTTATTCAAAAATAGCTTTCCGTCATGGTTGAGACCATGGACCACGATCTCGAAGCCACTGCTTCTGAGTTCATGCCGCAGGGCAACCGGTACCGCATATTTTTCAGGGACAAACCCGAAAGAGGACCGGAAACCGAGGCTTTTCTCCAATGAAACCAGAGGGGGAATATTGGCCAGACCGCCTTCGGCTTCCACGTCATGCTGAAGCACCAGGGCGAACCGTTTGTTTCGGGGCCACCCGCCCCACCCTTTCGGCGGCGCCCCGGCTGTTGGAGAAATCGGCCAGACATCCGCATACTTTTTCCGCTTCATACGGACCATGCTTCTGCGAAGCCCCACTTGAAACGATCTGGGAATAAGGGGCCGGATGAAATAGTAGAGTCGGTTTCGAATCCTCATGGAGGAGGTTCGTTTTCTAACCCTTCTCACCCATGCCGATGCTTCACAGGTATTTTCAGCACAGCTCATTCAGCTCACCCCACATGCCGGTAAAGGAAATTTCCGGCAGCCGTAAGCACCGGAAGCGGACACCGCTCCACCAGTCCGAAGGGAATTCGGGCGCCGGCTTTTTGGCTGACGAATTCACCGCGCCTGAAATCGTATCGATAATAGCTTTTGGTTTCTTCTTCAGCACCCCACCCTCTTTTAAACTGAAGGAGACCGGTATGACCGGGTTCGGTTCGACCCAGATGGAGCCGGTGGAATCCGCTTTGAACCAGGTGGCGAATCCCTTCCCAAATGACCTGATTGTTTGGTCTCATATTCAAATAGGCCGGGTCCGAGGCCCCGTATTTATAAACCGACTCTGTTCCGAACTGGAGAAACACCGCACCGGCGATCGGTTTTTCCCGGTGCAAGGCCAGACACACGAAACCCTCTCCCCGAGAAATCATGTGCTCGAATAGCTTTCCAAAAAACAGAGCCGGTTGAGGCGGAATACCGTGCTTTTTGCGTGTGATGGTGTTCAAGCGGCAAAAATCATCGAGGGCCGACCGGGACCGTGATATCCGAACCGTAACGCCTTGCTTGACCCCTTTTTTGATATTACGGCGGGTGCTGCCCCGAAGTTGCGAGTAGAGGTGTTGTTCTCCCCGGGTCAAATCCAGGGTGTGAAACTTTTGAATGCTGTAAGCCGGCGCATGCCCGAAACCGCCGTCTCCGCCCCGAATCTCGAGGTATTTCCATCCGGCTTGCCGGCCGTACCGAATCGCTTCTTCCCAGATCGATGCAACGACGCCGTCTCCCCGACCGATGGGTTCGCACTCATCTGTAAAGGGCAAAGAAACCCCGCGACGGCCGGTGAAGGCGCTTCGTATTTCCAAAATGCTCAACAGCCCGAGGAATCGGTCGTCCCCTCGAATGGTAAACGCGCAGGGATGATACCGGTAGGATTCGGAAAGGCTTTTATGCCAGCCGGCACTGTGAAAGACCGAATAACCGGGAGTGGCCAACACCCGGGCATCCCAATCCGGGCGGCGGGTCGGGTCTGTTTTTTCCTGAATCGATGTCATGAAATCAACGGGAAGCGTAAAGGTTTTCTATTTCGCATAAAAAGATTGGACCGCATCGGTCACCGTCGCCGTCTGTTCCGGAGTGAGTTCAGGAAACATGGGAAGGGACACCTCCCGGGCGGCGCACCTTTCAGCCGCCGGAAAATCGCCTTTTTCGAACCCGAGGGAACGGTAGGCTGCCTGCAAATGAATCGGAACCGGATAATGGATCGCACAACCGATCCCTTTCGTATCCAGGAATTCCATCAATCCTCTCCGATTTTTCACACGAACGGCGTAGACATGGTAGACATGTTCGGTATCTCGATTTCCGTCGGGAAGCACCACCGCTTCCAGATTCGACAGGTCCCGAGTGTAGCGGCTGGCGGCGCGACGGCGGTTTTCATTCCAGCCGGCAAGGTATTGGAGCTTAACCTGAAGGACCGCTCCCTGAATTCCATCCATTCGGCTGTTCCAGCCGACGACGCTATGGTCGTATTTTTTTGTCTGTCCATGGTCCCGCAGGATTTGCACCCGGTCCGCCAGGGTTTTATCATGGGTAACCACCGCCCCCGCTTCTCCGTATGCGCCGAGATTTTTCCCGGGATAAAAGCTGAAACATCCGACATCGCCCAGGGAGCCGGCGAGCCGTCCTTTGTATTTGGCGCCGTGTGCCTGAGAGGCATCTTCCACCACCGGCAACCCGTAGCCGCGCGCCGCCTCCAGAATGGGATCCATATCCGCCGTCCGACCGTAAAGATGGACCGGAATGACCGCTTTGACCCGGCGCCCGGATGTCCGATTCCGGACGATGCCGGATGAGGATTCCCGGCTGCATTCCACCTCGAGAAACGTCCGGAACTTTTCCGGGTCCATATTGTATGAGGATTCTTCTATATCCACGAACACCGGAATCGCCCCGCAAAAACTGATCGCTTCCGCCGTGGCGATAAAGGTATTCGGGACAGTGACGACTTCGTCGCCGGGGCCGACCCCGAGGGCCAGAAGCGCCAGCCAGAGAGCTTCGGTACCGCTGCCGACTCCGATGCAGTATTCACACTCGCAGAAACGGGCGAAATCATTTTCAAAGCTTTCCACAAACGGTCCGCCGGCAAAAGCGCAGCTCTCGATCACTTTTTGAACGGCGCGGTCGATTTCCTCATGAATCACTTCGTATTGGGCTTTCAAATCCAGAAAAGGTACGTTCATGATGTCTCCTCCTGTCGGGTGGGGGTCGTTTCAGCCGCCATGCGTCTGATGACGGCGGCGGGGTTGCCGGCCACGATCGTATTCGGCGGCACATCCTTGGTGACCACGCTGCCGGCCCCCACAATCGCGTTTTCGCCGATGGTAATGCCTCCCAGAAGGGTCGACCCGGAACCCACGGATGCCCCGTGTTTCACCCGAGTGGGGACTACCGCCCAATCTGCGTCGGTCTGAAGAGCGCCGTCGCAGGTGGTGGCTCTGGGAAACAGATCATTGATAAAGGTAACATTATGCCCGACAAATACATTGTCTTCGATGGTGACCCCTTCACAAATGAAGGTATGGCTCGACACCTTGCAGTTCTTTCCGATTCTGGCTTTCTTCTGGATTTCTACAAAACAGCCGATGGAAGTGTTTTCACCCACTTCGCAGCCGTAAAGATTCACAAAACCGTAAATTCGGACGCCGCGGCCGAGCCGTACATCTGACGCAATTCTCTGATCCTGTCGGGGTGAAGTTTTCATGCAATGCCTACTTTCGGAATGTCTTTTGGAAAAAAAATTGTAATTGTGAATATAGTGGATTATACCAGAGGATATTGGATGCAGAAGAACGCCAACCGTATCATTAAAAAATGGAGAAACGATGATTTCCGCAGTGGTACTGTCAAGTCACACGACCGGTCTGGGCGTCACCCGAGCCCTTGGAGAAAAAGGGGTACCGGTGACCGTTTTTTATTACGAGAAAAATGATATGGGGTACGTCTCCAAGTATGTCAAGGAAGCGTTCTATTCCCCCCATCCGGAAGACGCGGAAGAAGCCTTTATCGCATTGCTGCTGGAGTATGGAAAACAAAAGGGGAAATCTCTGCTTATACCGGCGGACGACGCCACCCTGCTGGCCGTTTCCGGCAACAAAGCGGAATTGGCCCGATACTATCACGTGGCATGCACAGAAGAAGAGATCGCCATCAAATTCCTCAATAAAAAATACACCTATGAAATTGCCGAGAAAATCGGCATCCCGATCCCCGAGACCCGGGTCCCCCGATCCGTCGAAGAACTCGAATCCTATGCGGAGCACATCAGTTATCCCTGTCTGATTAAACCCTGTTTCAGTCATCGCTATTTTTCACATTTCAGACGAAAAATGGCTCAAGCCGACAATTTTGACATGCTGCGCTCGGAATACCTCAAAGCCCGCGTCAACGGATTCGATGTCTTGGTGCAGGAATTGATTCCGGGGGATGACACCCGGGGCGCCAATTATAACTCCTATTTTTGGAATGGAACACCCGCTCTTGAATACACTGCGGAAAAAGTGAGAATGTCCCCTCCCGGAAGCGGAGTTCCGAGCGTGGTCGTCGGAAAGGCGATACCGGAAATTATCGAACCGGGTCGAAAACTGCTCAAAGCGCTCGGTTATTACGGATATTCCTGCACTGAATTTAAACGAGACCCGCGGGACGGCATTTATAAACTTCTGGAGGTCAATGGCCGGCACAATCGATCCACTCTGCTGGCGGTTCGATCGGGAATCAATTTTCCCTGGATAGAATACCGCCACCTTACCGCCGGTGAATTGATCCCCGAAAAGAAGCAAACTCAAACCCTCTACTGGATCGATGAATTCAGAGACCTTTTCGAAAGCATAAAGCATGTCGAAATGGAGCGGAACGGACTGCCGAATTTCTTTAAACCCTATTTACATCGCCATGTGTTCGCGGTCCTGGATAAAAAGGACTTAAAACCTTTTTTGAAGCGGTGCTTCGATTTATTCAAGACCGTATCGGCAAAACTATGGATCAACCCGCTACCGAACCGCCCGTAGGCTGGGGTGGGTCACCTGCGTTTGCTCCTTTTCTCCGCGTGGTTTTTTCCTCACCGCATTCGATTCATAGACACCCGCATCCGATTCTTGAGCTTCGCCCATCATCGTGGTGATCAAATCCGGAATCTTGACTTTGGCGCCGCCCAATTTCAAGGATTCCGAGGCCGCCTCCAGAAGCTGAACGACCTGAAGCCCCTCGAATCCGGACGACAGGGGCTTTTCTCCGGAAACGATGCTCTCCAAAAATACTTCACACATCGTTTTAAGAGGCTCGGCTTGCTTCAGGTGGGGCACATACTGATCTCCATGGTGATAAGAATACTGAAATTCCACAAAAGAATCATAATGAGGCGGCGCCTCCACCCGCTTGTCGTAAATGCGGATTTTCTCCAAGGTTTCGTTGTCGTCAAAGAAGATCATTCGGTTGCTGCCCACGAAAGTCATTCTGCGAACCTTGTTGGGATCGAGCCAACTGCTTTGCACGATAGCGAATCCGCCGTTTTTAAAACTCAGTGACATATTGGTGACATCTTCTATCCCGGCTTTTTTACTGCGTCGGCCCTGACAGTTTACGGAAACAGGGGCGGAATCCATGATGTGAAGGATAATGGAAAGATCATGGGGCGCCAGATCCCAGGTGACATTGATATCCTTTTGGAATAAACCGAGATTCAGTCGCTGGGTATTGATATACAGCAACTTGCCGATATCCCCCGAATCCACGATCTCTTTTATTCTCCTTACCGCTGCGGAATAAATATAGGTATGCCCTACCATCAGCGTCAGATTTCGGTTTTTCGCCAGCCCCACCAACTCTCGGCATTGGTCGGTACTGGAGGCCATCGGCTTTTCTATGAAGGTGTGTTTTCGAGCTTTCAGAGATTTTTTAGCCAGTTCATGATGCGTCCAGACCGGGGTGGCGATGGCGATGGCGTCGATACTGTCGTCTTGGAGGATATGATCGAATTCGGTAGTTACTTCTATATCCGGATAGAGCTGCTTGATATGGCCCAAACGTTCCTGATTCAAATCGGCGACTTTTCCGACTTTGCAGTTCGGGAGGAATTGAAAATTCCTGATCAGGTTCGGGCCCCAATAGCCGCATCCCACGACGCCGACATTAATCTGCGTATCCATTATAAGTTCCTTTCTGATGATTTTCCGGCAAACTGCTGAAGGATCGCCGGTATGGTTTTGAATAGAATCTTCACATCCATTTGGAACGATTTGGTCTTGGCATACGCCACATCATATCGAATCATTTGGGTGAAGGTTGTCCTGTTTTTCCCGTTGACCTGCCAAAGCCCCGTTAAACCGGGATGAGTGTCAAATCGGCTGCGGTGCCACGGCAGGTATTCGTCCGCCTCATTGGGAAGACAGGGCCGTGGGCCGATCAAACTCATTTCCCCTTTCAACACATTGATCAGTTGAGGGAGTTCATCCAGGCCGGTTTTTCGGATCATTCGCCCGAGAGGAATGATCCTCGAATCGGTGGAATCCAATTTACCCATGGGCGTATCCGCGTTCTGAATCAATTCGGCCAGGTGGTTTTCATGCACGGCCGTTTCCGCCCGCACTTTCATGGTTCTGAATTTCAAACAGGTGAACGGTGTCTGGCCTCGGCCCAGTCTTACCTGTTTAAAAAATACCGGCCCCGGAGATACGATTTTGATATAAATGCCGAGGACCATAAAAACAAAAAGCAGAAGGATGAGACCGGCGGCGGACCCGAAAATATCGATCATCCGCTTCCACCAGGGAAGGTCCGAGGCCAGAAACGTATGCAATTCATCAGAATGGTCGGAAATTTTGACCCTTTTTATAACCTTTTCCGGTCCTCCCCGATGGCGGTCCGAACCGTCCCGGTCGTCGACATCTTTTCTTCGACGGGCAGCAGGCCATCGGTTCGGGTAATTGTATAACCGGAATGTGAACGGCACCAATTTTTCATCGTGAACGCACCGGATATCTTCAATGACCCGTCGAGCCGCCTCCATCGAAGTTTCAGGCAATAAAACCCCCACACGCATCGTATCGAACCACCCCAACTCATCGGAGGACCTGAGGCGGGTATTCAGGGATTTTATCAGCTGGAAAAAACACTTCTCCATTATGGCGGGGTTTTCCGTTTCAATCAAAATTACTGAGAATTCCCGTTTATGCCTGTCCGAACGGCCCCGTTCCCGATTGATATGGGCCCGGAACTCTCGTGGAGAATCAATTTCGCCCATCTGCCGTTTATCGACCCATCCCGGTTGAAAAAATCGATTGAGTAAGTTCATTATTTCTATTTCCTCCATATAGTACTTGTTTTATTTAGAGAATCACCTATAGACCAAGGAGACCTTTTCATCAGATCATCCCGAATGCG
>JAABSQ010000117.1 GCA_011390315.1 Desulfobacteraceae bacterium | reverse complement strand
TGATCGATTTGCGGTCGACGTCCCGGATCACCGGCACCAGCAGCCCACGGTCGGTATCCACCGCCACCCCGATGTGGTAGTAATGCTTGAGGATGATCTCCTCCTGATCCATGTCGAGGCTGGCGTTGAATCGGGGATGGGCCTTGAGGGCGGCCACCGCCGCCTTGAGGGCGAAGATGGTCAGGGTGAGGGCCCCGCCTTCTTCCTCGATTTCGTCTTTGTACTTTTGGCGAAATGCCTCGAGATCGGTGATATCTGCCACATCCTCATGGGTGACATGCGGGATTTGAGACCAGGACAGCCGCATCCGCTTGGCCGTGGTCCGCCGCACGGATCGAAGCGGCACCCGCTCCACTTCGCCCCACTGGCTGAAATCGGGCAATTCAGGAGCCTTCGGCGCGGCCGGCGCCGGTTTCTTCTTTTCCTTTTTCTTCTCGGGCGGTTTCTCTTTTTTCTCTTTCGGGGGCTTCTTTTCCGGCTTTTTCTCGGGCTTTTCCGCCTTGCCTTCGGCAAACGCCTTCACATCCTCGGTGGTGACCCGCCCGCCCGGGCCGCCGGGTTCCACATCGTGAAGATCCACCCCGAGTTCCCGGGCCACCCTGCGGGTGGAAGGGGCCGCCGGCACCGGCTTTTCTTCGTCCGATCCCTTTCCAGACGGTTTCTTCTCTTTCTCTTCTTTTTTCGCCGCCTTTTCTTTTTCGCCTTCCTCGACTTTTTCTTTTTTCTTTTCTTCCTTTTCAGGTTCTTCTTCAGGTTCTTCGGCTGTTTCTTTTTCTTTCTCCGCCTCTTCTTTCTGCTTTTCCTCAGCTGCCTCCGCCTCTTCTTTCTCTTTCTTCTCCGTCTCTTCTGCTTCGGCCTCTTCTTTCTCTTCTTCTTCCGCCGCTTCCTCTTCCACCTCAAAGATCATCAGCACGTCTCCGACCTCGACCATATCGCCTTCGGACACCTTGATTTCTTTGATCGTGCCGGTCATGGGCGAAGGCACTTCTGTGGTGGCTTTGTCGGTTTCGATCACCAGGACCGATTCTTCTTCCTCCACCGGGTCGCCTTCGGAGACCAGAACTTCGATGATTTCCGCTTCGTGAATGCCTTCGCCGGGGTCGGCCAGTGTAAATTCTTTTTCCATCGCTGTAATATCCTCCCTCCTGAAAATAGCGGTCTTTTAGAATTCGAGGGTTTCCCTTGCCCCGTGAAGGATGCGTTTCACGTCGGGGATATAGTCTTTTTCCCGCTGATAGAGCGGAATCACCACATCGTATCCGGTCACCCGACGGATCGGCGCTTCCAGATAGAGGAAAGATTTCTCCACCAGCCGAGCCGCCATTTCCGCACCCGGTCCGAAACTGCGGTGAGCCTCATGGACGATGACCACATGGCCGGTCTTTCGGACCGATTCGGTGAATTTTTGGTCGTCCATCGGGGAAACGGTCAAAAGATCGATGACTTCGGCTTCGACCCCGTCCTCCTCCTGAAGGGTGTCGGCGGCATCCAGGGTGCGCTGGAGCATGGCGCCGTAGGTGATGAAGGTGATGTCTTTGCCTTCACGCACGATCTCCGATTCGCCGATTGGAAAGGTCTCTTCGTCTTCGGGCACCTCTTCGCGGAAGGCCCGGTAGGCCGCCTTGGGCTCATAGAAGATCACCGGATCGGGGTCTCGAATGGCGCTCACCAGCAGGGCCCGGGCCTTGCGGGGTCCGGAGGGGATTACCGTCTTGAGCCCCGGGGTGTGGGCGTAATAGGCCTCCCGGCTTTCGGAATGGTGCTCCAGGGCCCGCACCCCGCCGCCGTAGGGGCAGCGGAGGACCATCTGAATGCCGAACCGGCCCTGGGTCCGGGCCCGGTACCGGGCCGCGTGGGCCTCCATCTGGTGAAAGGAGATGTAGCTGAATCCGGAAAATTGAATCTCGCACACCGGTTTGAGGCCGTGGATGGCCATCCCCACCGAGGCCCCGGCGATCATCGATTCGGCCAGCGGGGTATCGATCACCCGCTCTTCGCCGTAAGCGTCGAGCAGCCCTTCGGTGACCCGAAAGACCCCGCCGTCCACACCGACATCCTCGCCAAGCACGATGACATCTCCGTCTTTTTCCATTTCCTGTTTCAAGGCCAGATTGATGGCCTCGACCATATTCATTTTACCCATGGTATGCGCCTCGCTTTCCTTATTCCTTTTTCGACAGCATCGCCTCGAACTCTTCCTTTTGAGCAACCAAGTGCGGCGGCAACTCGGCATACTGATAGGTGAACATATCGGTCGGGTCGCCGAGATCTTCCATCTTCTCTTCCCAGGATTGGACCACGTCCTTGATGTCGGATTTGATTTCCTCCTCCAGGTTGTCGATGTCCTCATCCGAGAGAAGGTCTTTTTGCTTGAGATATTTTTGAAACCGGGTGATGGGGTCCCGCTTTTCCCATTCTTTAACCTCTTCCTCGTCCCGGTATTCGGAAGGATCATCCGCGGTGGTGTGGACCGACATCCGGTAGGTGATACACTCGATCAGGGTGGGGCCGTCGCCGGACCGGGCCCGCTCCACCGCGTCCTTGGCCGCCGAATAGACCGCCAGGATATCGTTGCCGTCCACCTGAATCCCCGGCATGCCGTAGGCCAGAGCCTTCTGGGCTAATGTCTTGGAATGGGTCTGCCTCGATCGCGGCACGGATATGGCCCACTGGTTGTTCTGGCAGACGAATACAGTGGGGGTCTGAAAAACGGCGGCGAAATTGAGACCTTCATGGAAATCACCTTCAGAGGTGGCCCCATCTCCGTGAAAGACCATGACCACGTTCTCCTCCTTCTTGAACTTGATCGCATAGGCCAGTCCGGCGGCATGGGGCACCTGTGTGGCCACCGGAATGCAGACCGGAAGGGTATGGCTCTCATCTGGGATAAGCCCCCCTTCGTTGAAGCCGGCGTATACCAGCAGGATATTCTCCATCGATTTGCCCCGCCAGACCTCGGCGGCCATCTCCCGGAAAGAAGGCGCCAGCCAGTCCTTTTCTTTCAGCACCGCCGCCGCGCCGATCTGGGAGGCCTCCTGGCCTTTGATGGGAGCGAAGGTGCCCATTTTGCCCTGACGCTGAAGCGTGAGCATCCGCTCGTCGAAACGGCGGGTCAGCAGCATGGTCCTGTGCATCTTGACCAGCAGGTCGTCGGAAATGTCCGGCTCCAGATCCGAGTCGAGTTCTCCGTCTTCATCCAGAATGGAGAGGTGTTCAATTTTATACGCCAGATCGATCTCTTTTTTCGGCATTGGATAATCCCCCTGTTTTCACGGCACGGGTTGGGTCGGTGTTTACCAAAAATGATTATTTGGTGGATTTCAACTTTCAGGGTATGGTAATCTCGGCGGGAATGGGAATAGGGGAAAATGCGTATTTAATTGAGGGGCAGGCCGTATTCAAACCTCAATTATCCACGGAATATCAGCAAAGACATTCTTTTCCAGGCACAGAATATCCTTGACAGGGTACTCCAATAAGGCAACTAATTTTTTCTTTGCCACGGTTCGATACAATCCATTGGTACAGGGTTTACTCCCCGCCGCGGAGCAAAGATATGAAGAAACCAACCGACTATGACAGACCCCCTCATGCCCCGAAAACCCACCTACGAAGAATTGCAAAACCGGGTCGCAGCCCTCGAGGCCCAAAACCGCCGTTTAGCCGGGGCCCAGGGCGAACTCGGGCAAAGCGAGTTCTGCGATACTCATTTGGAGCAGCAGACACTGTTTTCCATGTCCTTAGACATGATCTGCATCGCCGACATCAATACCGCATCCTTTCTCAAAGTTAATCCGGCGTTTACGACCACGCTCGGTTACAGCGAGGCCGAACTCCTTTCGGCGCCGTTCACCGATTTCATCCATCCCGAAGATATCGAACCCACCCGGCAGGCGGTGACGGAAAGCCTGCGGAAGGGCAAAAAGGTCCTCAATTTCAAAAATCGCTACCGCTGCAAAAACGGGGAATATCGATGGCTCAACTGGGTCTCCCACCCCGCCCCCGAAAAGGGGGTGACCTATGCCGTGGCCCACGACATTACCGATGAAATCGACGCCTATAACACCCTGCGCAGCCAGCGCGACCTTCTCAACAGCCTTTTCGACAACCTGCCGATGGGGATTACGATCTGGAACGACGACGGCCGCCTGCTGATGATCAATGAAGGCTTTACCGCTCTCACCGGTTACACCCGGGCGGAAATCGAAACTCTCGAAGACTGGTTCGGCAGGGCCTACCCGGACCCGGATTACCGCCGTCTTGTGATGGAAAACTGGCGGCGGGCCGCCACGGCATCCACCGACGGTGCGAGAGAGTTCAAGGTGACCTGCGGGGACGGCAAGGTCAAGGATATCGAATTTCACGGCACTTTTTTGAAAGACGGCCGCGCCCTCGTCACCATGGCGGATATCACCGATCGCCGGCAGGCCCGGGAGGAAATCCGTCGACGCAGGCAGTTTCTCGAATCAGTACTCGACCACGCGCCCGATGCCATCATCACCCTGGATGAACGCCGCCGGGTGCTCGACTGGAATCCCGGTGCGGTCAAGATGTTCGGATACACCCCTGAAGAGGCCATCGGCGCTCCCCTCGACGATTTGGTGGCAAAGCACGAGCAGTTTGAGGAAGCGAATTCCAAAACCGCCCAGGTCATGGACGGACGTCGTTTGGAGGCCTTCGAAACGATCCGATACCGAAAGGACGGCGCCCCCATTCACGTCATCGCGGCCGGCTCACCCATCATGATCGAAGGCGGCTTGAAAGGAGTTGTCGCGGTCTATACCGATATCACCGATCGGGTGCGCAGTGAAGAAGCCCTTCGAATATCCCATCAGCGTTTCATCACGGTACTCAACAGCATGGACGCCCTGATCTAC
>JAABSQ010000116.1 GCA_011390315.1 Desulfobacteraceae bacterium | reverse complement strand
ATGAAGACCCATGAAATTCTTTTCACCAACAGGCACATGATCGAGATTTACGGCCGCGATTTGACCGGAAAGATCTGCTGGGAGGTTTTCCGGAAGGGATCGGGCCCCTGCCCGGAGTGCACCACTGATCGCCTGACAGACCCGGCCGGTCGCCCCACCGGCGTGATCGTCTGGCAGGGACATAACCCGGTCTGCGGCAAGTGGTATATCAATTACGACCGCGCCATCGAATGGATCGACGGGCGGATGGTCCGTCTCCAGATCGCATTGGATATCACCGATTACAAGAAGATGGAAGACGCCCTTCGACGCGCCCAGAAGATGGAGGCGGTCGGTACCCTGGCCGGCGGCATCGCCCATGATTTCAATAACCTGCTGATGGGCATTCAGGGGCGCACCTCTCTGATCGCGGTGGATCTGGACCCGGCGCATCCTCACGCGGAGCACACCGCCGCCATACAGGAATACATCCAAAGCGCCGCGAATCTGACCAAGCAGCTGTTAGGATTCGTTCGGGGCGGCAAATACGAAGTCAAGCCCTTCGATATCCATACCCTGATTGAATCCAGCGCGGCCATGTTCGGCCGCACCCGCAAGGAGATCCGGATTCGGATCAAACCGTCTTCGGAACCCATAGTGGTCGAAGCCGACAAGCGGCAGATCGAGCAGGTGCTGCTGAACATCTATATCAATGCCTGGCAGGCCATGCCCGAGGGCGGCGATCTTACCATCCACACGGAAATGGTCGATCTGGAGCAAGAGGTCTGCATGAGCCACCAGATTCCGCCGGGCCGTTATGTGAAGATTTCGCTGACCGACACCGGTATCGGCATGACCGAGGCGGTTCGTCAGAAGGTCTTCGACCCCTTTTTCACGACCAAGGACAAAGGCCGCGGAACCGGGCTGGGGCTGGCCTCCGCCTACGGCATCATCAAGAATCACGGCGGCATGATAACGGTGTACAGCGAGATAGGCCACGGGAGCACCTTTTGCATCTACCTGCCGATCAGCCCGTGCGAAGCATTACCGGAAATGCCGGCCCAAGAGGAACCGGTCGGCGGAAAGGAAACCATTCTTCTGATCGACGACGAGGCGATGATCCTCGAGGTAGGCGAGGCCATGCTGGAACGGCTGGGCTATCGAGTCGTCACCGCCGATAATGGTGCGGCAGCGGTTGCGTGCGTATCGGAAAAAGGGGGCGGTATCGATCTGGTGATTCTCGATCTCATCATGCCGGGCATGGACGGCGGTGAAACCTTCGACCGAATCCGCCGGGTGCGGCCCACGCTGCCAGTTATCCTGTCGAGCGGCTATTCCATCAACGGACAGGCTGCGGCGATTTTGGAACGAGGCTGCAACGGTTTCATCCAGAAACCGTTTACGATTTCGGCCTTGGCTCTGAAGGTTAGGGAAGTTATGGATACCGCGTCAGTGCCCCATCACGCCGTCACAATCCGCTCCCCCAACCCGTGAATCAGGGCCACCATGGCGGTCAGATACCCCCGCAGCTGACGGGTGAGCAGGAAATTTTCCCGCACGAACTCCCGGGCCTTTCGTCCCATGTCGGTCATTTTATCCGGATTTTCCAATAAATAGCGCAGCCGCAGGGCCGCGCCTTCCGGAGAGTTGACCAGAAACCCGGTGTGGTGGTTGACCACCTGCAGGCGGATGCCCCCGGTGTTGCCGCCGATGACCGGTTTGCCTTTCCAGAGTCCTTCGGTCACCGTCAGCCCGAACCCTTCCTTGACCGATTTCTGGATCACCACGTCCGAGGCCCGCTGAAGGGCGTTGATGATGCGGTGGGCGTCGGCCGGAAGCATCAGGATGTGGATGTTCGGGTCGTTTTCGGCGGCCGTTTTCACCTCCTCCAGGACCGCAGCCCCTTCGGGGTCGTCCGAAGCCCCGCCGCCGGCCAGCACCAGCTGAAGGTCGGGTTTGAACCGCCGGGCCAGGCGATAGGCGGTGATCACCCCGATGGGGTCCTTGAACCGGTCGAACCGGGAGATCTGGGTCACCAGGGGCCGTCCGGTATCCAACCCGAATTCTTCGCATACCCGCTGGACCTCGTCTATCGATAAATCCACATTCTTTTCGCTGAGAGGATCGATGCTGGGCGAAATCAGATACAGCGGATGCTGTAAGGTCTGGGCGAAATCCGACAAAGAAAAAATGCTGGCGTCATACCCCTCCACGAATTCCCGCAGGTATTTCCAGACCGGCCGGTAGGGATGGCTGAGATCGATGTGGCAGCGCCAGATCCATTTTCCTTTTCGATTCGGCATGTACCGAAGCAGCGGTGCGGGCTGGGGATCATGAATCAGCACGATGTCGGCATCCCCCAGCAGGGGCCGCAGCTCCTCGGCCCGGGCCCGGTTGGTCTCTTCGAATTTTTCCAGAAGATGCCCGGGAATGTCGATGGGGTTGCCCTGAAGCGCGTTGTGGAAGCTCTTGGTGCACTGATAGAATTCCTCCTCGCCGGTGATGATCTCCCAGTGGGTTTCGATCCCCAGGGCTTCCATCAGCGGCACCATCTTGTTCAGGATCTCCGCCACCCCGCCCCCTTCCCGGGTGGAATTGACATGGACCACCCGGCGTCCCCGCAGGTTTTCGGTGAGCTGCTGCAGGTGATGGATCACGTCTTCGCCGGCCACCGCGGCATAGTCGTCGAGAATCGAGGTCATGGCTGTCTCCTGAAATGATTTTCAAAAAGGGTCGCGTATTCGGTACGAAGCCGGGCCAGGCCGCCGAAAAAGGGATCGATTCGGCCGATCTCAAGGCAGAGGCCGTCGTATTCTCCGGGGAAGGAGCCTTCGAGCCATGCCTGAAAATCATCCCTTCCTTCCCGGGATCGCCGCCGGGCGTCGATAATATGAAAAAAGATGCTGCCCAGCGACAGGGTGGGAAGAACATCCGCCAGGTCTTCGGGTTTATCCACGATTCGACCGGTATCGAAGACCACGATCTGGGACCGGATGAAATGGAACTGGTTGTCGATCTTGGCCGACGGAACGATTTCGAGATCATCCAGGTGGTCCTCGATGATTTCGAGCAGGGCCTCCCGCAGATCCTCCAGATGATCGTAATCGGCAGGATCGATAATCCCCAGTTTTTCCGCCAGGACCGCATCATGAAGCCCGTGCCAGGCCCACCCGGCAAAATCATTGTGGTGCTCCGGATCATCGAAGGTGGCCTTTAGAAGACTCCCCCAGAAATGAAAATAGAGGCTGTCGACCCGAATGTTGCTCAAAATCTCCCGCATTTCGCGCAAATTCTGGGCCTTGCGGCCGGTGGCCAGGGCCGCCAGGTCGCAGTCTTTGATCCGGAACCGCAGGTCCCCGTCGATGATCCCGGACAGCCCGCCGGATGGTTCGATGAAATGGTGATTGTTTTTCGGACGTTCAGTGGCGCTCACGGCTCCCCCCCAGGTCCATGTGGTGTGTGAAAAGACGGTTGAACAACTCAACTTCCTGTCGAACTTATAAGCCGAGTAAACGAATGTAAATCCTTTTTTCATGTTTTTTCGGAGATC
>JAABSQ010000115.1 GCA_011390315.1 Desulfobacteraceae bacterium | reverse complement strand
CATCGCCGACAACCAGGCGGTCTTCATCGAAATTCAAGGGCATACCGACAATATCGGCTCCGACGAATACAATCTGGAACTCGGACAGGATCGGGCCGATTCGGTTCGAAAATACCTCCATGCCCACCACGACATTCCGCTGCATCGAATGAGTACGATCTCTTACGGAGAATCCAAACCCCTGGAGCCCAACGACACCAAAAGCAACCGTGCTCAGAACCGCCGGGTCGTGCTGCTGGTGATGGAGTAACCCCCCAAACCCAAAGGCCGAAATGAAGCTTCCCTTCCGATTCCCCCGGGGCCGCCGTTTTTTGATTTTTTTCATCCTCATTTCGCTGTGTGCGTTGCCCCCGGGGGAACGGGCGGCCGCGGAGCCCCCGGCCGTTCCTGATTCAGATCCGCCCGCCGAAGACGGGGCCTTCGAGGATGACACTGAATCGGTAAATGATCCTCCCGTCAATACCGTTCCCGGCCCCCAGGTCACCCCGCGCAATATTCCCCTGATCTTTTCCGCCCTGAACGGCAATGCGCTCATCGTCAGCGACCCGGACCTGAACGGCGGAAACCTGAGGGTGACCATCAGGGTTTCCCGGGGGACCCTCTCGGTGGAAGGAGATTCCGGTGCTCTGGTGGAAATGAACGGCGCCGACGCCCTCACCATCACCGGGAGCCAGGGCGCGGTCAACACGGAACTGGATGGATTGCGGTATGATCCGCCGCCGGACTGGCACGGAAAGGTCACCCTGACCATGGAAAGCAATGACCTCGGAAATACCGGCACACCGGGCCCCTTGACCGATCAGGATTCGGTTGAGATCACGGTGGCGGTTACCGTCGGCCCCGATCAACCGCCGATAGCCGATGCGGGGCCGGACCTCACGGTGGATGAATACCGGCAGGTGATCCTGGACGGCTCGAACTCATCGGACCCGGATGGTCCCGAAAACCGGCCTGTCGATTATAACTGGACACAGACCGCCGGACCGGCGGTCGACCTGGAAGGCGCCGATACCCCTGTGGCCGCGTTTACAGCGCCGGAGGTCGGGGCGGGTGGCGACCGGCTGTCCTTTTTGCTCACCGTGGTCGACAGCCGCAATGCAGCGGATACGGATGAAGTGGCGGTGACCGTTCGGAATATCGGCGAGCCCATCGGAACCTTTCCCGAAGGAAGCACGGTTTTTCTGAATGCGCCGGGGTTTGAAGAAGAAGCGGTTTTCTATGCCTGGAATCAGATATCCGGGCCCTCGGTCGCCCTTTCCGATGAACATGCCGGGCGGCCCTCTTTTGTGGCCCCGATCGTGGGTCCCGAGGGGGCGGTCCTGGTTTTCCAGCTCACCATTGAAACCGGTGACGGCGGGGGCGGTTCAGAAACCTTTTCGGTCCGGATCGAAGACAACGGCATCACCGGTTTTCCGCCCGATGTTCTCACATTTACGCCGATCCTGACCGCCGAAATGGGCATTGCGGTGGACGGGGGTCGACTGGTCCGTCTTCGCGGGCTCGATCCCGCCCAAATTCAGGAGACGATGAATCGTCCCCAAAGCCTGATCTACGGATTGATCGAGGCGGCGGTAAAGACCGGGGAACCCGGCGCCGGCGCATCGATCACCTTCTATCTTTCCGATCCGGCGGAAGAGGGGTTTTCCTGGTTCGGCTATACCGAGGAAGACGGATGGTTCGATTTCGGCTCCGATGCCGTGTTCAACCCCGATCGAACCCGAATCACCCTGAGGGTCGCCGAGGGCGGCATGGCCGACCGGGACGCCGAAATCAACGGCATCATCGGGGTGCTGTCGGGGCCGGGGAAAGCCGGCACTCCGACGCCGCCCCGTTCAGGCGGCGGTTCCGGGGATAGCGGCGGATGCTTTATTGACATCGCCTTGCCCTAGCCGACCCGGGCATCCCTCAATCCCTTTCAGCAGGACGAAAACAAGCGCTCTCCCCTCTCGAATTCCCCCATAGGCAAGCCCGCTTCAGCGGGCTTTTTCGGATTCAGCCGGGGGATTCATCCCCCGGCGGCGTTCGGATGGTATTCTGATTTTCGCGAATTGCCTGATCAGGATGCCTTCAACATCTTGACCAGAGATTCGTCCATGACCGCTTCATACCCTTCCAGCCGTGCCACCACCGCGCCGTCACCGTCCAGGAAGGTGAAATCGCCCGTCATTCGCCGGTTATCCGCTTTCTGAACCTCCAGCACGGCGATCACGCCGTCGGCGGGGAATTGCTGCCGGTACTGGCGGTAAGAGGCGCCGGCGCTGGGCAGCGAGAGCGCCCCTTTTTCTTCGTAGCACCAGACAATGGCCATCTGAAAGGCCGAATCGAGGACCAGCGGATCACCGATCCAGCGGCTTCGCAGGGGTTCGGCCATCCAGCGGTCCGGTGAAGGCGCCGGTGCGAGCCGGGCCACCACTCCTTTGGAAGTACAACTTATGATTTCACGTATCCCCCGAAGGTCCACCCCATGGTAGAGCACCGCATCATAGATTTCGTCCATGGGCCGGGTATAGGTTCTGGTGTGGATATCCAGAGAAGATGAAAAATCAGGGGGATTTTGAGGCGGGATATCGGTCAGAATGGCCCGTGCGCTGAAATGGACCCGGTCGTCTTTGCCCTTGAAACCGTCTCTGACTTCCACATCGGCCTCATACATCCCGCCCTTTCGTTTGGCTTTGCCCGCCAGAAGCCGAATCAGCCGTTTCGATCCGCGATGGATTTCCACCTCTTTCAGAAGCCGGATGTCGTCCAGGCCGTGAAGAAAAAGACCCGGATTTTCATGAAGCGCCCCATGGCCCAGCCATTCGGTCATCAGAGAAAACGGAACCAGGGCTTTCCCTGCCAGGACATGGGCGGAGAGAATGGGGTACCGCTCCAGATCGAGCTCCCGCTGAAAAGAGAGGGTCAAGGCCCGCGGCACCGTGGGGGGACGAGATTCGACCTCGGGTGGACCGAGGTGGTCCCGGGCCGGTGTCAACCCGGCGCCGATCACTACCTCCACCGGTCCCTGCGCATCCCCGCGCATCTCATCCACCATACACCGGGCCCCGGCCCCCAGCGGAATCAGTTGGATTCCCTGACGCTCGAATTCCCGGCGCAGCGAAGGGGTCACCATGCCGGCCTCCCAGGGCCCCCAGTTGAAGGCGATCACCCGGCAGTCCGGCCGCTTCAGAGACTCCAGCCGTGCCCGTTTGTTGAGCACCTCATTGGCCATGGCGTAGTCGACCTGCCCCGGATTGCCCATCCGGGCGGCCACGGAAGAAAAGAAAATCAGGTATTGAAGCGGATCATCGGCCACCGCCGCCAGCAGGGCCTCCATTCCCGATACCTTGGTGTCGAATACCCGGGAAAACTGTTCGGGGGTCTTGTCTACGATGAGCCGGTCGGCCAGGGCCCCGGCGCCGTGAATCACCGCTTTCACCGGTCCATGGGTTTTTCGGATCTCCCGAACGACCGTATTCACGGCGGCCGCCTCCCGTACATCCACGGAACGGTAGAGGACCTCGGAACCGGCGGCACGAAGCCGGTCGATGTTTTGTCGAATCTCCCGGCCGGCCTGTCGTTTCCCGAAGGCGGTCTCCAACTCCGCCGGTGTAACGGAACGGCCTTGAAATTCGTGCTCCAGGAGGGCCTTTTTCATGGAGGCTTCATCGGTCAGGGAGGCCAGCCACTCCGGTTCGGACTCCGGCAATGGCGACCGCCCCAGCAGAACGATGGCAAGGGGGCCGGTCTCCCGGGCCAGAGCTGCCGTGGCGGCGGCGGTTACGCCCCGGGCGCCGCCGGTCACGATGACGACATCTCCGGTCTGAAGGTGGATCTTTCCTTGGGGATAGTCCGAGGCGGACAGGGTCAATTCCCACCGGGATTCGGCGTCCAATCCCGCCTCCACCGGCCCCGGATACAGGATTTCCGCAGCCAAAGCCTTGGCGATCGCCTTCGAATCGTTCCAGTCGGGATCCAGATCGACGGCACTGCAACAGACGCCGTCCCACTCCAGGGATGCGGTTTTACTCAGACCGGCCAATCCGCCGTGATAACTGTTTTCAAATCCTTTTTCTGAAAACCCGAAGCGGCCGTCCATTCGACTGACAGTGGCCAAACAGGCTCCCTTTTCAGATGCGGATGCCAGAAGCCCGGGCGCCGCCTTTCGGGCCAGTTCAAAAGCGGTTTTGAGCATTAGATCATCCGTATCCGCCCAGGCATCGGCCAGAATCACCATTCCCCCGGCCCTGGAGAGGTCGGCTTTCAGAAGATTGTCCGGGGAATCCGATTCTACGATCATTCCCTCGGCTTTCAATTCTTCGGCAAGCGCCGCCCCGATCCCTTTGGAATCCTCGGTGATGAAAACCGGCCGATCAGCGGGAATCTCGATCGTGTTCGCCGCCTTCAGCGGTCTGCGGATCGGAGTAATGACCCGCTTCTCGACCCGGTCCGGGGCGGGGTCCGCTTCGGTAATCGGTTCCGGGGAAGCAGAACCCGTCCGGGAAGCCGCTGTTTCTTCCGAAACGGTTTCTCCCGAGGCCTCCACCAGATAATCGACGATCTGGCCCAGGGTTTTGAGAGTTCCCATCATCTCCGGGGAGACCGGCGGCAGTTCCGGCATCTTTTCCTCGAAAGAGGATAAGATCTCCACCCGCTTGATGGAATCGATCCCCAGATCCGCTTCGATGTCCATGTCCGGGGCCAGCATCTCCGACGGGTACCCGGTCAATTCGCTCACCACCTCCAACAGAATTTCCTCGATGGCCGACGCGGAACCGGAGGGTTCCGGGGTTCCGATTCCGATTGCGGCATCAGCCGCCTGAGGAGGCTTGAGGGCTTCATCTCCACCCTCTTGAAATACCTCGGGTCCGGATGAATTCGAGATATAATCGACGATCTGACCCAGGGTCTTGAGGGTCCCCATCATCTCCGGGGAGACCGGCGGCAGTTCCGGCATTTTTTCTTCAAAGGAAGAGAGAATCTCCACCCGCTTGATGGAGTCGATCCCCAGGTCCGCTTCGATGTCCATGTCCGGGGCCAGCATCTCCGCCGGGTAGCCGGTCAGCTCACTCACCACCTCCAACAGAATCTCTTCCAATCGCGCCCGGCCCCCCGCATCATTGGAAACGGTGGAAGCGGAGGAAGCGGATTTTTCGGAAGCGGGCTTTTCAGTGGATTCGGTCGAAAGCGGCGGAGCCGTTTCGAAAGCCGTGCTTACGGCCCCTTCTTCGACCAGATAGTCGACCACCTGTCCCAGGGTCTTGAGGGTGCCCATGATCTCGGGAGAGACCGGCGGCAGCTCCGGCATTTTTTCTTCGAAAGAGGACAGGATCTCCACCCGTTTGATGGAATCGATCCCCAGATCCGCCTCGATGTCCATGTCCAGGGCGAGCATCTCCGCCGGGTAGCCGGTCAGTTCACTCACCACCTCCAGAAGGATTTCCTCGATTCGAGCCCGATCCGAATCAACCCTCGGTTTCGATTCCGCAGCAGGGGTCGGATCAATCTGATGAGCCGGAGCGGATCGCCGCTCCATCGTCCGGGCGGGCGGCTGGGCAGGCGCCCGGGCGGGTTCAGATACGGTCGGCTTCGGTTCAGGGGCCGGGGTTCGGGGGCGGGTCGGGGCCTCGGTCCGGGCCGGCGCCGAAGATTCCATCCGTTCGGCAGGAGCCCCCCCTCGAATCCCCATGGATACTTCGGCCAGCCGCTGCGTACTCTCAATCATCTCCTGAAGGGTGCGGCCCGCCCGGGTTTGAGATTCCAGAAATTTCTTGTGGGTTTCCGCGGTCTGCATCTGCAGGGCCTGCATCGATTTCAGCCCTTCCTGGACCGCCCGGAAGGCATCCGCCACAAAAGCGGATTGATTCGGGTTCGGCGTGGGATTGTCTGTTTTTTTCATGTTCCTCTTATATTCTCCGGCAGGAACCGCCGCCGCTCGGGGGGTGCTCGCGGCGGCGGGTTCCGCAGGGGATTTTTTTGCAGGATGAACATCCTGTTGATGGTTTCGGGGACCTCTCGGTGAAACCGAGGAGGCCGGGTTTACCGATCCTGAACTATCCTCCCGCTTGAATCGGGGGGGATTCGCAGAGGTTTCTTCTTTTTCGGCCGAGGGGACCGTTTTGGCTTTCCGGACGGCCGGGGCCGTTTTGGGGACCTTGGAGGGGGACCGATAATTGGCGCCGGTCAACGGAATCCGCATGCGGGGTTTTCGCTTGGGCGGCGAGGGATCTTCCCATTTTTCCAGGTCCACCGCATGCCCGAGCACGGCAAGATGGCACAAGAGACGCGCCAGGTCGGTGATTCCGAAACGGCGCCCGCCCGAAAGATCCACGGGGATCGCATGAAAAGGAAGGCCCTTGAGAATGTTTTTGACCAGGCCGGTCAGCACCGATTTGGGCCCGACCTCCACGAAGGTCCGCACCCCCGATTCAAACATATTTTTGATTTCATTGACGAAATCCACCGGAGAAAGGACCTGTTCCCCCAGCACGGTTTTGGCGGCGTCGGGGTCTTTCGGGTATGGAGTTCCTGCAGCATTGGAAAACACGGGAATCTCGGTGGGGGTTACCGCGGCGGCTTCCACCGCCTCCGCAAAGGGCCGGGCCGCTTCGGTCATCATTCGGCTGTGAAAGGCGGCGGAAACGGGCAGCCGCCGGACACCGAACCCCTTCTCTCGACAGGCCGCTTCGGCTTTTCGAATGGCCGCTTCACTTCCGGAAAGCACCCCCTGGTCCGGGGAATTCCGGTTGGCCAGCACCACATCCAGGTTTTCGGACCGGATCAGGCGGTCGATCTCCTCCAGGGGGGCCTTCACCGCCGTCATGGTTCCCGGATGCGCGGTTCCGGCTTCGGCCATGAGCCGTCCTCGAAGAAAGGCGAGATCGAAGAGGGTATCGGTATCGATCCATCCGGCGGCCCAGAGGGCGCAAAGCTCTCCGAAGCTGTGGCCGCAAACCGCGTCCGGCTGAATCCCGAACCGGTTCAGAATCTTGGTCATGAACATATTGACCACACCGATGGCCGGTTGCGCCGCATCGGTGCTTCGCAACCGGTTCTCCTGTTCGGATTTTTCCTCTGAAATACGGATGGGGCGGGGATAGATCAGATCGCTCAGACGCCGGGTCCGGTCCCTTCCGTCGGCCCGTTCCAGCGCATGCACGGCTTCGGGAAAGCGGCAGGCCAGGTCCAGACCCATATCCACATACTGGCTTCCCTGGCCGGGGAAAACAAAGGCCAGCTGTCCGGTCTGGACGGGCCCAGCATAGAAGATGTTTTTGAGGATGCGGGTCTCCTCTTTGATGTTGTTTTTGACCGCGTCCAGGGCGTTGGAGAGAAGGTCGGTGAAATCGTCGAACCGGTCCAGTGTTTTTTCCAGGACCATCAGAAGCCGGTGCGGAGCACCCGAAGAAAATTCCTTTCGGGTTTCTGCGGCTTTGAAGGAGAGGTCCTCATCGATAATTCCCGCCTCAACCTCCTGCTTCAGTTTTTCAAGCCGGGCCGCCACCTCCTGCCGGGTATCTCCGGACAGGGCCAGAATCTCTACGGCGCCGTCCCAGGAGACCGCCTCTTTTTCCGGACGGTATTCCTCCAGCACCATATGGAAGTTGCTCCCCCCGAATCCGAAAGAGCTCACACCGGAGCGTCGGGGATGATCCCCGGCGGTGATCCAGGGCCGGGTACGGGTGCTTAAATAAAAAGGGCTCTCTTCGATATCGAGTTTGGGATCGGGGGTTTCGATCTTCAGGGTCGGGGGCAGAATTTTGTGGTGAAGGGACAACACCGACTTGATCAATCCGGCGGCGCCGGCGGCGGCCTTGGTGTGGCCGATCATCGATTTGACCGATCCCACGGCGCACCAGTTTTTACGGCGGCCGTTTTCCGGCTCACCGCCCTTTCCCTCGAACACCCCTCGAAGGGCGGTGAACTCCACCATGTCGCCGACCCGGGTGCCGGTGCCGTGGGCCTCGATCAGATCTATCGTTTCGGGGTTCACCCGGGCGGCTTCATAGGCCCTGCGAAGGGCCTTCATCTGCCCCTCGGCATGGGGCGCATAAATGCTGTTGGAGCGGCCGTCGCTGGATGAGGCCAGGGCTTTGATGACGGCGTAGACCCGGTCCCCGTCTTTTTCGGCGTCTTCGAGCCGCTTGAATACCAGAAGCCCGATCCCTTCCCCCAGCAGGGAACCGTCGGCCCGGGCGGAAAAAGGACGGACATCCCCGGTGGGCGAGAGGATGGGGGTTTTGGAAAAACACATGTGCATGAAAATATCATTGAGGGTGTCCACCCCGCCGGTCACCACCATATCGGACCGGCCCGCCTGAAGCTCCATCAGGGCCAGGTGCATGGCGCTCATGGAACTGGCGCAGGCCGCATCCACCGCGCAATTGGTGCCCCCGAGATTGAGCCGGTTAGAAATCCGGCCCGCCACTACATTCCCCAGAAGGCCCGGAAAGGAGCTTTCCTGCCACGGC
>JAABSQ010000114.1 GCA_011390315.1 Desulfobacteraceae bacterium | reverse complement strand
GGCATCTGTCGCGGCTGCCCGGGATCGGGGAAAAGACCGCCGAGCGGCTGACCCTGCACATCCTTCGGGCCCCCCGCCGGGATGCCGAAGGGCTGGCCCGGTCCATCCTCAATCTCAAGGAAAAGACCCGGTTGTGCGAATCCTGTTTTTCCCTGAGCGATACCGACATCTGCCGAATCTGCGGCAACCCGGCCCGGGATCGAGGCCTTCTGTGCGTGGTGGAAAACGTGGCCGGCATGGTGGCCATCGAACGGTCCGGGGCCTTTTACGGGCTCTACCATGTGCTCCACGGGGTG
>JAABSQ010000113.1 GCA_011390315.1 Desulfobacteraceae bacterium | reverse complement strand
CATGGACGGGGTGGGCCCCGACGACATCCGGATTCGGGAATTGCTGACCCGGGTTCAGGCCGGGGAGGTGCGGGAGGTGGTGCTGGCGACGAATACGAATCTGGAGGGGGAGGCCACCGCCGCCTATATCGCCGAGCGGTTGGCGGGGACCGGGGTGAAGGTCTCCCGGATCGCATCCGGGGTTCCCATGGGCGGGGACCTCAAGTATGTCGATCAGGTGACGATGAAAAGGGCCATGGATACCCGTCATGCCCTCTGACGCCAACCCAAAAACGGCCCCCGGCGATCCAAAGAGATCCGCCCTTGAAAAATCCCCGGAGGATATTTTCGAGTGCCGTCAGTGCGGGGAATGCTGCAACGGGTACGGCGGCACCTATATTACCCCGAAGGATATCGCCGCCATCGCCGAATTCATCGGGTCCGACCCCGACCGATTTGTAACCGAGTATTGTCAGATGTCCGGGTCCCGGCCGGTCCTGGCGGTGGGCGAAAACGGCTACTGCCTTTTCTGGAAAAACAAGATCTGCACCATCCATCCGGTCAAACCCCGGATGTGCCGGGCCTGGCCGTTTCTGGAGAGCGTGGTCGCCGATCCGAACAACTGGCGGATCATGTCCTCCATGTGCCCGGGCATTCGCACCGATGCCTCGAATGCGGAGATCATTCGATGTGTGCGGCGGGTGGTGGAAAGCCGGCGGGAAACCGAATGATCGGGATTTTCGATTCCGGCATCGGCGGGTTGACCGTCGTCCGGGCCGTGCGGAAGGCATTGCCCGACCACGATCTTCTCTATTACGGAGACACGGCCCGGTCGCCGTACGGCGCCAAGAGCGTCGACACGATTCGGGATTATGCCCTGGAAAACATTCGGTTTCTTCTGGACGAGGGCGCCGATATCATTGTGGCGGCCTGCAATTCCGCCTCCAGCGCGGCGCCGGAGGTGATGACCGGCCGGTACAAAACACCGGTCTTCGAGGTGGTCACCCCGGCGGTCGAGGCGGCCCTTCAGGCCACTCGAACCGGCAGGATCGGGGTGATCGGCACCCGGGCCACCATCGGCAGCGGCATATACGAGAGCCTTCTTCAAAAGGCCGATCCCGAGGTGCGGGTCCATTCCGCACCCTGTCCGCTTCTGGTCCCCCTGGTGGAAGAAGGCTGGCTCAAAAAGCCCGAGACCACCATGATCGTCAAGAAATACCTTCATCCGTTAAAGGTCCGCCGGATCGATACCCTCATCCTGGGCTGCACCCATTATCCGGTGCTGAAAGAGACCATCGGACGAAAGATCGGCAAGCGGGTGCGGCTGATCGACGCCTCGACGGCCGTGGCCGCGGCGGTGAAATCCTTTTTGAAAGATCATCCCGACATCGATCAAAAGATGAGAAAAGACGGCTCCGATCGGTTTGTGGTGTCCGATTCCACGCCTCAGTTTGAAAACACCGCCCGAGTGATCCTGAAACGGACGGTCCGATTGGAGACCGTTCGCCACTGACCTCCCACAGAATTCAAGAAGAAGTCCCTTCCTCCCGCTTCATTCGGTGAAGGTCCACCATCATCTTTTGTAGGTCGCCTGAACAGCGACTTCCCGGCCTATTCGGCAATCCAAAATCCGCTTCTTTGAATCATCACAAAATGAGGGCGCCCAGGATGATCGGGCCTTCGGCCGCCATGAGCGGCTGTGCTCGACCGGTTATCGGGTGCCTTAATCGCTTGTTCATGGCCCGGCACGATACCTGCATAATTTCTTACATCAGGTTTCGACAAAGCCAAACCCATTGTGAGGTGGGGACGGAAAGCCACGGGTCTTCAACAAAAGACAGCCGGGTTGCCTTGGAAAAGAAGGTAAACCCGGCTGTCTTTTTTTTGATGGAAGGATCATCACGTGAAGCAAAAGCTGCTGTTGACGGTTGTTTGCGGAATGGTATTCTTGGGATGCCAAACCTGTTTTATTTCTCAGGCGTATGCGCTGAGAGTAAGGGCGTTCGGGGAGTGGTCCGGGGTCGTGTCCAACAACATGTATGATCTCCACTGGATCAATAATAATGATGATGAAGGGGGCTCTTCCAGGTTTCAATGGGGGACGGCTGCCGCCGGGAGTATCGATAACCACTTTGATTTCGACGGAATCGGCAGCGATATTCAAATCGGCGGGGCTTCCGAAACCGAATCTGAATCCCGGCCGGATTTCTGGATCGATGTTCCGTTTCTGATCGGGGATTTTTCATATCAAAACGGCATGACCTACCATTCCATCGGGATCGAAGGGGTCGATCTGACCATTTGGCTGGATGGGGTCGGCAGGGGGCCCTCATCCCATGGATTTCATTTTTCAATTCGGAATACCCCCAATATAACCGGTGATCCGGTCGAGGACGGTGATATCGTGACCATCGATTCCCCGCTGTCCGAGACCGCTTTCCTGTGGAATAACGGATTTTATACCTTGGAATTATTGGGGTTTTCGAAGGGCGCCGGGGAGACTTTGACCTTTGAATTCTTAAGCCCGGAAGACAGCCTGGTATCCGCCGGCCTCTATGCCAGGATCATCCCCGATGACCGCCAGCCGATTCCGCAGCCCGAGCCCGGCACATTCTTTTTGCTGTTACTCGGTTTAGGGGGCGCCTGGATTATGAGGTCTCTGAAAAAATAGCCGTTTTTCCGGGTTGGTTCTTGACACCGAAGCCGGTTTCGGTCATAGTTCGTATTCATCAGTAAGGTCTTGTTTTGTCGAGCGGATTGAGCCGAAGGCAACGGGCCGATTTTCTGAATTTCTGGTTTCGAGGGTGGTAATTTCGTCATGGACACGTCCGCATTTCAAGGAACATCCCAGGAAGAGGAAGCACTATCCCGATTTCTTTGGGAAAATTCGGATGACGGCGTCTTCATTGTCGATCCCGCATCGGGAAAACTGCTGTGCTGCAATTCCACCTTCCTCCAATTCCTGGGCCGGTCTGCCCCCGAAGACATCGATTCAATCTGGAAGATGGTTCCGCCGGAAGCCCGGCAGCGGCTTCAAGAGCGGATCACCACTGCCGCGGACCGGCGATTCGAGGTGTCCCCTCCGGATATCTTCACCTGTCTTTCGTCGGCCACCGGCCCCTTTGATGCTGAAATTCTGGTTTCGAATACCACCTATCAGGAACAGCCGGCGGTCCAGGGAATCCTCAGAAAAATGACCGATCCGAGGCGGCTTCGGCAGCGGTATCGCCAGGCCCAGAAAATGGAGGCGGTCGGGACCTTGTCCGGCGGAATCGCCCACGAGTTCAACAACCTGATGCAGGCGATCTCCGGATATACCGAACTCCTGATGTACAATCCGGGGTTGGCCGACCCGGTGCGCAAGAAGCTGGAAGCCATTCAGGAAACCACCCGGAGGGCCGCCGATTTGACCCGGGAGTTCATGCTGTTCAACCAGCCGGTGGAGACCCGTTTTCGCACCCTGAATCTCAATCTGGAGGTCACCCTGGTTCAGAAGCTGCTGGGCAAGACCTTTCCGCCCACCATTCGAGTTCATCTCGATCTCGATCCCGATCTCAAGAGCATTCACGGCGATTCCGCCTACCTCGGACAGGTCCTGTTGAATCTCGCCATCAACGCCATGGAGGCCATGGAGGAGGGCGGTGAGCTGGCGATTCAAACCCGCAATATCACTGTGGGGCCGAACGGCCTGCCTGATTGTCCGGAAATGGATTCCGGCGAATACGTGGTCCTGATCCATTCGGATACCGGCCACGGAATGGACCCGGCGGTGCTCGACCGGATATTCGAACCCGCCTTTACCACCCGCCGGGAATCGGGGCATCGGGGGTTGGGGCTGTCCATGGTTCGGGATATCCTTCGGGATCACCGGGGATGTGTTTTCTGTGAGAGTGAACCCGGCTCCGGAACCGCTTTCAGCCTTTTTTTTCCGGTCCGCCTGGATTCACCCGATCATGAAACCCTTCCTTCCACCGGCCGCCGGGCCGGGCGGGGAAGAGAGACGATCCTGTTTGCCGATGACGAAGCCATGATTCGGGAGGCGGGCCGGGAATTGCTGTCTTGTCAGGGGTATACCGTGCTGACCGCCGAGGACGGCGAAAGCGCACTGGCCGCTTATCGCCGGCGCAAATCCGAAATCGACCTGATTCTGCTGAATCTGATCATGCAGGGCGACGGTGGAGAATGCCTGAACGCCCTTCGGGAGATCGATCCCGGGGTCAAGGTGATCGTCACCAGCGGGTATTCCCCCGATCCGCCGACCCGAAAACGGATCGAGCAAGCGGCGAGAGGGTTTCTTGCCAAACCCTACGACCTGAACCAGCTTCTGGAACAGGTCCGGACCGTTCTGGATCAATAAAGAACCTTAATCTGACCCCTGCGCAATGGAGGATGGAATGCGGAACTTTTCCCTCTACGATATGTTCCACCGCAATGGACGAATCGCCGGCAAGGCCGACGCCCTGGTCCGGGATTCGAAGCGGATCTCTTTCGCAGAATTATTGAATCAGGTGAACGCCCTGTCCGGGGGGTTGGCCGGGGAGGGGATCGGAAAAGGGGACCGGCTGGCGATTCTGGCCCATAATGATTATCGGTTCTTCCTGCTGTTCGGGGCTGCGGCGGCGCTGGGCGCCGTTGTGGTGCCGATCAACTGGCGGCTGTCGGATGATGAAATCGTCTATATATTGAAAGATTCCGGAGCCAAAGCCCTGGTGGTGGATGAAAAACACACCGACCGCATTCGGCAGCCGGCTTTCGGGGATTTGCCCGAGGTGGCGGTATTTCCCATGGCCGACGGCGAAGACGGGTCGGTCAGCATCGATTCCCTGCTCTCCGCCGACCCCCGTCCTCCGGTATATACGGAAGAACAGGACCCCTTCTGCCTCATCTATACGGCGGCGGTGGAGGGAAAGCCCCGGGGAGCGGTCCTGACCCACGGCAACATGATCTACGGAAACCTTCAGACCATCGCGACCATGGGGTTGACCCCGAACGACGCCTACATCAACATGCTGCCGATTTTTCATATCACCGGCCTCAATCTCTCGTTTTCCGTGATGCATGCCGGAGGCAAGAATGTGGTGATCGAAAAGTTTGATGAAAAGCGGGTGGTCGAGGAAACCGCCAGAGAAAAGGTGTCGGTCTGGGGCAGTTTTCCGCCCATGCTCGCCCGGTTGACCGAGGCGGCGGATGCGGCCCCCGGCTCCGTTCCTTCTCTGCGGCATGTGATGGGTCTGGACGGTCCGGATGCCATCCGCGCCTTTGAAGAGAAAACCGGCGCCACCTTCTGGATGCTCTACGGCCAGACCGAAACCTCGGGCCTGGTGACCTTTTCACCCGCCTCGGAAAAACCGGGCAGCGCCGGAAGACAGGGGCTGTTGACCAAGGTGCGGGTGGTGGATGAATCTGGAAACGAGGTCCCGATCGGGGAGCCCGGCGAAATCGTGGTGCAGGGTCCGCTGGTGTTTCAGGGGTTCTGGAATCGGGATGAGGACAACCGCCGAACCTTTCGAGGCGGCTGGCACCATACCGGCGATCTGGGCGCGCTGGATGAAGACGGATACCTCTGGTTCAAGGGCCGGAAACCGGAAAAGGAGCTGATCAAGCCGGGCGGAGAGAACGTCTATCCGGCGGAGGTGGAAGCGGTGATCCTGGAGCACCCCGATGTGACCGCGGTCTCGGTGATCGGCGTACCCGACCCCGAATTCGGAGAAGGCATCAAGGCGGTCTGCGTGCTCAAGGAAGGGGCCGTCTTGCCGGCCGAGGACCTCAAGGAATTTGTGGCCTCCCGCATCGCCCGATACAAGAAGCCCGGCTACGTGGTTTATGTGGAATCCCTTCCCCGCAAGCCCGACGGCGGCATCGACCGGGAACAGGTAAAGCAGACCTATGCCGGAGCGAAAGCAAAATGACGAAACCGATCGTTTACCACCCCATCGGCATTATTCGAACCCCCTTCGATTCTCCGGCGGGCACCCCGATTCAGCCGCCGGGCGGGGCGGAGAGCGAGGGCGCCGTGGAGATCTTTCCGGAGTACCGGGCGGGGCTGGAAGATCTGGAGGGATTTTCCCATCTCATCCTGCTCTACCACTGCCATCTGAGCGGAGATTTTTCCCTGAAGGTGAAGCCCTTTCTCGACGATGCCGAACACGGGGTCTTCGCCACCCGGGCCCCTTCCCGGCCCAATTCCATCGGGCTGTCGGTGGTCCGTCTGATCGGGGTGACCGACGGAGAACTCACCATTCAAGAGGTGGACATCATCAACGGAGCCCCGCTTCTGGACATCAAACCCTATGTACCCAAATTCGATGTTCGGCCGAAGGCCAGGACCGGCTGGCTGGAAACCCGTTCCCACAAAACCGAAGCGACCCGGGACGACGGGCGGTTTTCACGATAAGGCAGGGAAAACCCTGCCAAGGAACGATCGAATTTATTTCCCCTTTTTCAGTTTCTCTTCGATATCCGAAAAAAGCTTCTCTTTCTCTTTCTGTTTTCGGGCCTGAAAGGATTCGATCTCATCGGTGAATTTCTTGCGGGAATTCTGAAATCGCTGGAGTTCCTCCTGAAGACTGGTTTCTATGCCGTCTTTGGGGATATCCTCCAGTTTCAGGTGGTCCTTGATGAACAGCCGATTGCCGTAAGGCCCGTCCACCATTTCGATGGCCGCCATTCCCTGAAGCTTTTGGCAGATCAGGTGGCCCTGTTCCAGAGAAAGCGCTATAAACTCGCACACCTTTTCCACCGAAGGCGGCTCCCGGTGCCGGTGCTCCAGAATGCGCACGGCCGCCACTACCAGATGGCTCTTGTCGTAAAGATCTTTCATAAAGCGTAACCGTTCGAATGAGTGAGTTCGCGGGCGGCACTCTCGGCGAATGAAACCCGCTTCGATTTCTTGACATTCATTTCGTTGCAGAGTAACATTTTCCTGTTTTTTGTCAATCGGCAACACGGAATCCTAAGAAGACGGGATAAACGAGAAAGGGAAGGGGAAGAAGACATGACGGAGATTATCGATGTAAAGGCAAGAGAGGTCCTGGATTCCCGTGGGAATCCCACCGTGGAGGTGGATGTGATCACCGCAAGCGGCGCCATGGGGCGGGCCATTGTGCCTTCGGGCGCCTCGACCGGCCAGCGGGAGGCCCTGGAGCTTCGAGACAAAGAAGACCGGTACAACGGCAAGGGGGTGCAGACGGCCGTTCGCAATGTGATTGAAGAGATCGGACCGGCTGTCGAGGGGATGGACGCCGCGGATCAATTTGCGCTCGATTATAAAATGATCGACCTCGACGGCACGCCCAACAAATCCCGGCTGGGGGCCAACGCCCTGCTGGGGGTCTCCATGGCGGCGACCCGGGCCGCGGCCGCCTATTATGAAATGAGTCTGTATCGGTACCTGGGGGGCATCAATGCCCGGTATCTGCCGATTCCCATGATGAACATCATCAACGGCGGGGCCCATGCCACCAACAACCTGGATATTCAGGAATTCATGATCATTCCCTTCGGCGCCGGGTCCTTTACCGAAGCCCTGCGGATGGGCGCTGAAACCTTTCATGCCCTCAAAAAGAACCTCTCCGGCAAGGGGCTCAGCACCGGGGTCGGGGATGAGGGCGGCTTTGCTCCGAATCTCGACTCCAATGAGGAAGCCATCAAGGTTATTATCGAAGCCGTTCAGTCCGCCGGGTTCCAAATGGGCAGGGATGTGGGGCTGGCCTTGGATGCGGCCGCCAGTGAATTTTTCTCCGACGGGAAATACAGGCTGGCGTCTGAGAACAGAGCCCTGTCCGCCGAAGAAATGATCGACTATTACGAGCAATTAGTCGATAAATATCCGATCCTGTCCATCGAGGACGGACTGGCCGAGGGGGATTGGGACGGCTGGGCCCAGATGACCGACCGGCTCGGCAACGGCACCCAGATCGTCGGGGATGATCTGTTTGTGACCAACCCGGCCATTCTTCAGGAGGGGATCGACAAGGGGGTGGCCAATTCCATTCTCATTAAGTTGAATCAGATCGGCACGGTCACCGAAACCCTGAACGCCATCGAAATGGCCAAACAGGCCGGTTACACTACCGTCATTTCCCATCGGTCCGGAGAAACCGAAGACACCTTTATCTCCGATCTCGTGGTGGGGGTCAACGGCGGCCAGATCAAAACCGGCTCCCTCTCCCGAACCGATCGGGTGGCCAAATACAACCAGCTTCTGCGGATCGAAGAGGAGCTC
>JAABSQ010000112.1 GCA_011390315.1 Desulfobacteraceae bacterium | reverse complement strand
ACCTTCCCATTCGGATCGAGGATGCGGATCGAGACGGCGGACTGCACCTGCTGCCGGTGAACTATTTCACTCGGATGTTTATCCATTTGATGATGAATGAACTGGAGGGGGATATTTTTCATATAACCGGAGCCGAACCGATCCCGCTGGCTCGGGTCATCGCGTACTCCCGACGTTTTCTCAATCTCTCCGGATTGGAACCCGCACCATCCGAAGACTTCTCAACCTTCCCCCGAAACGGTCTGGAACTCCTGTTTCAGTCCTACACCGAGGCTTACCACCCTTACATGCAGGACACTCGGTTGTTCAGCACCCAAAAGACCGATGACCTGCTGAAAGGAACCGGCATTTTCTGCCCCGCATTCGATTATTCGGTGTTTGAACGCTGCATGAAATACGCCGTTTCGGTGGATTGGGGAAAACGCCTTTTCCCTGCTCCGGTGGATTAGTGCCGAATAAAGAATCGTGAACCCGGGGAATCAGCTTAGGCGATTCGCGGAAGTGATAGAATACCATCCGAACGCCGCCGGGGGATGAATCCCCCGGCTGAATTTACAGCAGTGCGGGTTGAGTGCTCAGCCGGTCTTCATGTCCACCATAAATTCGCGAGAGAAACTTCGATCTCCTGGAATGGTTCGATACGGACTTGCTCATTCTCACCATGGACCCCCACCAGCACCCATTTTCCGGATTCGAGTCGATACGCTTCCAGTGTTCTGGCGCCCGGATCGGCCACCCAGCAATAGGATACCCCGAACCGGGCATACAGAGGCATTTTCCGGATTCTGTCTATTCGAACAGTACGGTGAGACAGCACTTCGCACACCCAGTCCGGCGGGATGGTCGTATAATTCGTCTCCGGCGGTTCCGGAAGGCGCTCTCTCTTCCACGCGGCCAGGTCCGGAACAAGGATATTGTCACCCAGGCAAATTTCCGGCTCATACAGGATGATCCATCCGCCCGGACCGCCGCTTCCGCTTTGAAAGGGTCCTCTGATTTCCCCCGTGATCCCGGAAGCGACATAGCTGTGCCGATAAGAGGGCCTCGGCACGGCTATGATCTCCCCATCCATGATTTCTCCGATCATGTTGTCCGGCAGGGAATGCAGATCTTCATATACCGCTTTTTTATGTTCCTTTTTCAGCATATTTCGTTTTGGTTCCACTCATTGCATGCGCTTGTTACCGATAAATTTTAAAAACATTCTCCCTACATATTCCAAATCCAGTTCATGGCCCGCTCCCGGCACCACGCGAAGGGAGGCGTTGGGCAGCCGGGGAATGATATTGCGGGCGAGATCGGGATCACAGGCCGGGTCGTCTTGGCCGGTATGGACTTCGAGACAGCTACAGGGCGGAAAGGCGCCGGAATCGGCGATTTCCAGCAACTTGCGGGGTCGTGGCGGGCGGGAGCCGTACCGGCGGTTGGGGGTGACGGCTTCTCCGAGAACCGGAGAAAAGAGCAGAATGCGTCCGGGAAAAGGCGGCAAATCGGCCAGCGCGTGAAGGAGCAGATATCCGCCGTAGGATCTTCCCACCAGAATGCTTTCCGGCGTCCAGAAACCAGAGTCAAGGTCATCCGCGATTCGGTCGAGCTGTTCGGAAAACCGAAGCCGGGCGAATTCCCCGATCAGCCCTCGGCCCTTTATTTGGCATCCGAAAGACGTGAGCAAGCGTCCCAAGCCTTTATGGAGATCCTCCCCTCTTCCCGAAACCAGGTATATGGGAATGTTTGACAAATAAGAGAACGGCACGGTAAAAATAGGTTTTAATAGTCCGCCTAAAAAGTCAGCGCCAATGACCACTTCTCCAGCACCCCGTAATCCCCGGGAGCATTGTCGATCACCTGCAGGATCCAATCGCCCTTCATCTGCTGGCCGGACCGGACCATGGCGGCGAGTCCGGGATGGTTGGTGGAATCATAGGTGCGCCGAACGTCGGCCTTGTTGCCGCCTTCGCCGAAGGGCATCAGTACGACGCCCTGGCCGGAGGGGGCGACCACC
>JAABSQ010000111.1 GCA_011390315.1 Desulfobacteraceae bacterium | reverse complement strand
GAAGATCTCCGATATAGGTATGGGTGATCTCCACCTGAATCTGGATTTCCCGGGCCGACCCCTCCTGGTCGATGGGAATGGCCGAAGTGATGCCGTTCCAGTCCGCATCGGGAATTCTGAGGCCGGAGACCGCTTCTCCCTGAATGATCCGTTCGGTGGGTTCGTAAGGAATGGTCAGCTTCCAGCGGTTGATCCGGCCGATATCCCGAATTGCGAGATCCTTGACGCAGAGGCCCCAGATGCCCTGCATGGAGAGCCCCTTCAGATGCCTCAGACGACCTTCCGAATCATAGGTCCGTTGCAGGTCGCCCGGCTCGCCCCAATCCCGATTGTGGAGCATGATCCGGTCGCCGTGCGGGTTGATCAGAGAGACTTCCAGATCCCCGATATTGGAATGGCTGATATCCACCTCCACCGATACCGCAGTGATCCTGCCGGGTTTGTCTACACTCACCATGCTGCAGATCCCCTCCTCCGCATCATCCGGAATCAGCAGATCGGGAAATACTTCCTGAATCACCACCGGGGTATCTGAAATGTCGGTCTCCCCCTGATCCCCGGCCCGACCGCTTTTAAACCGGATGATCTCCCCCGGCTCCCCGATATCCAGGAGGTTGAACCCCGATTCCGACCCGTCCCATCGGCGGGTGTTCGGGGTGGTATCGTGGGACAGGGCCACCCCCGCTTGTTTTCCGAAAAGATCGGCGGCATCGCCGAAATTGCGGTTGGTCTCCAGATCCAGACACCCGTCCGCCTGGAGCAGAGCGCATTGGTAGTGTCGGTCGGGATCACCGCCCTGCCATTCATTTGAGCCCAATGTATCACAATGATAGACCGCCAGGCCGCTGGAAGGCAGAAAGGCGTCCAGTCCGATTCGGGTGCGATTTTCGACCAGGTAGTACTCGTTGGGCCGTTCGGTTTCGAACCGGTACAGGGTGGTGTAATCCCCGTGGCGGGCCTGAAAAGTTCCGGGTTGGTTCAGGAGCACCTCTTTGTCATGCCATCCGACCAGGTCCCGAAGATAGGCGCAGACCGGCGCCGGGGTGCGGCCGTAATCCAGCCGATTGCCGGCGGCCATCAAGCAGTAAAGTCCCAGCCCGGCGCTGAGGTCCGAATCGCCGTCCCGGGTGCCGTAATCGTAGAGATCCGGAAAGCGGCACAGAAGATGGCCGGTTTCATGGCAGATGGTCCCGATGTTCAAGTCGATGGACCGCCGGCCCAACCCGGTCATCGTGTACTGATTGAAGGTGATGCCGTGATACCGCACCTGGCGTCCGGCGGCCCATTCCACCTTCCAGTTGTGAGGCCAGAGCTGCCCCTCATAGAGGGACCGCCCCGCATAGAGAAAATTGACCGCATCCACGATCCCTTCCGACTGGGAGTCGAAGCGGGTAAGATCGATTTTGAGGTCCTCCGCCGCCAGTTCCAGGGCCTCGGCCACAAAATTGTTGGAGATGTAATGGGCCTGCGAGTGGCTCAAGGTGATGGGCCCCACCACCACATTGGCATAGTCGAGCTTTCCGGAAGACATCTTCAGATAATATTCCCGAATGGAACAGGCATTCCGGTTGGCGGTGTAATCGTCCTCATTGAAAAGCGCGGTCACCTCTTCCGGCCTGATTTCGGTATGGACATCCCGAAAATTGACCAGAACCGTCAACCCGAGGATTTTGCCGCGGGTCAGCCGCCGCCCGGAGAGCAGTCCGTTATGAGGGCCCCGGACGCCCATGATGCCGGCCGGCGGGGTCGAGGAAGGGTAGGTTTTTTCAAAACGGTCCCGGAACTTGCCGTTACGGAGGGTTTTGTCTTCCTGCAGGTGGCGTCTCAATCCGAGGGGCGGGGGCTTGAGAATGGGGGTGCCGCTGGAGATGAGATGTCCCTGTACCGGCGCCGCATAGCAGTAGCGCTCCAGATTCGGGTCATATACCACGGTATACCCGGCGTCGTTTTCATACCGGGCGTAAAATTCATCCCCGAAGACCCGAAGCCGAACATCGGGGCCGTCTCCCTGGGGAAAGGTCCGCATTTCACCAAAAATGACACTCATCGCCGGTTTCTCCCTTTATCCCGCATTGCACCCTCCCCTCTTTCCTGCCCCGAATGGCCATCCATCCGGGGCCTGCCGCACCTCAAGTTTTCCATTCTTTATTTTCACCGTTTTCACGGCCTTGTCAAGAGGATCGACACCGGCGGCGTACAGGCCGATCCCTTCGTTCCCCTGTAAACCGCGGAAAAGCCGGGTCTTTTATCCGTGAACGGATCGGGTATGGAAGCCTCTCGCGTCGATGCTTTGACCGGAACGCCCCGGCTTCGGCCTGATCATCCGCCTTACTGAATGGGCGCCATGAGACGGGCCATTCGAACGGCCAGCCGGAAAAAAAAGCTTCGCTCCTCGATTTCCCGGGCCGAGCTGAGGCGGGAATCGGCGAAATCCTCCAGAAACATTGTCTCAACCTCCCGGGCGAATTCCGGGTCCCGCACCTCCAGAGTGATCTCGAAATTCAGCCGAAAGGAGCGATTGTCGAAATTGGCGGTCCCGACGGCGGCGACATCCTCGTCCCGCAGCATGGCCTTGTAATGCAGGAATCCGTTTTCATGGCGATACACCTTCACGCCGGCCTCCTCCAGGGGCGCGACAAAAGACCAGCCGGAGAGGTTCACCAGGAAATTGTCGCAATCCCGAGGTACCAGAATGCGGACGTCCACCCCGCGCAGGGCGGCGAGTTTCAGGGCGCTCACGATCTGTTCGTCGGGAACGAAATAGGGGCTGGCGATCCAGATCCGCCGCCGGGCCGACTGGATGGCGTCTATAAAATAGAGGGCACAGGTTTCAAAACGGTCAGCCGGGCCGCTGGGAAGGCTGAGGATGGTTCGGGAGACCCCCGAACGGGCCGCCCGGGTTTCCCATTCCAGGTCCGGAATTTGGCCGCTCGCCCAGTACCAGTCTTCCAGAAACGGCACCTGGATGAGCTGGACCGCCGGTCCCTCCACCTTTACCATGGCGTCCACCCAGGGCGTCAGGTTCGCGTGCCGGCCCATGTATTCGTCGCCCACGTTCGCGCCCCCGACCCAGGCGTATCGGCCGTCCGCCACCACGATCTTGCGATGGTTCCGGAAATTGAGCTGGAACCGGTTGGCCTTCCCCCGGGTGCTGTTGAAGGCCCGGACCCGGACGCCGGCCCGCCGAAGGCTGTCGAGATAGGCACGGGAAAGCCGGTAAGAACCGATTTCGTCGTACAGAAAATGGACCCGGACCCCCCGCTCGGCCGCGTCCTCGAGATGCCTTCGGAGTTCCCGGCCCAATTCGTCGTCCCGAACGATGTAGAACTGGACCAGCAGATATTCCCGGGCGGTCCGGATTCCCTCGAAAATGGAAGAAAAGATCGCCTCGCCGTTGCGAAGGAGTTGAAGATCGTTTCCCCCGACGGCCGGGAGTTTGGCCAGCTGCCGGACCGGCTTGTACCGGGAATCGGTGACCGGCACCGCGAATCCTTCCGCGTACACCTTCCGCACGAGCTGTCGAATCGCCGGGTCGGTGTCGTCCAGGGACTCCTGCCGCTTTTTTATGTAACCGTTGAACCGGGTGCGGCCGAAAACCCAGTAGGCCGGTACCGACAGGTACGGAAAGGTGTTCAGGGAAACCACCCAGGCGATGGTTCCCTGGGGTGTGCGGGTTTCCATCAGGGCCTGGACGGCGGTCACAGCGCCGAGAAGATGGGCCGAAATGACGAAACAGATTAGAATGCGGATTCGCCGCTTTCGCCAATAGGCCGAAACAGCGGCGCCCCGGGGAGAACACGCCCATTTTTCCCGGTTCGACCGGAGGAATCTACCGGGGGCGATCAGCATTTTCGTTTCCGGGTATCCGTCGCCGGTCGGATGTTCCAAAAGGTGTAGAACAAACCCATCCCTATTGCCTCAATAGCCTAAGAAAAAGAAATTAAGAAATAAGGATCACGCTCAGTGCGCTGCCTCAACAGGAAACCCGGCCCGGCGCCATTCGGCCCAGCCGCCCTGCAACGCATATACATCGGAATATCCCTTATTCATGAGTTTTCGCGCCAGACCGGCACTGGTGTGTTCGTCCGGTCAGTCACAGTAGAGCACCAGGGTCTGGTTTTTGGGATAACGACTCGCGGCAAAGTCCATGGGGTTCTGTCTGTCGGCGCCCTTGACCTTCGCCTCCGCCGTTTTCCACTGGCCTTCGGTGCGGACATCGATAACCACCACGCCGGGCTGGTCCATCATTTCCATCACCCGCTCCTTGGATATGCGGGGGACCTCCTGAGACCATGCCGTCGATACCGGGATCATCATCGAAAGGCTGATGATCCCGACCAGAACGGCCCTAAATATCGGCTTTGAAATGCAGGTATGTCGATTCATATTTCCTCCCCTCTAAGTTTTGGGGTTTTCCTCTTTGAGACGGGTTCGAACCTTGATTTCCGAGTGAAGGGTTCGGTGCACCGGGCACTTATCGGCGATCTCCAGCAGGCGCTTTCTCTGTTCTTCGCTCAGATCCCCAATCACCTCGATTTCCCGGTCGATTTCATCCAGTTTGCCTGACTTGGTTTCACAGTCCTCGCAGGCATCCGCATGGACTTTCTGGTGCTTCAGACGCGCCACGATTTCATCCAGAGGCCACTCCTTTCGATCCGCATACATCCGCAGGGTCATGGTGGTACACGCCCCGAGCCCCGCCGCCAGATAGTCATACGGATTCGGCCCCATGTCGCTGCCGCCCAGGGATTCGGGTTCATCGGCGATCAGGTCATGCCCGCTGGCGGAGATTTCGGTTCGGTACCCTGATTTTCCGGTCCGGGCGACCACCCGGTGGTCTTCGGACTCGGCGGGTCGAATCTTTTCGATGGGGATGCCGATATATTTTCGAGCCCAGGCGGCGATGACCGCTCCGGCATACAGAGAATCCCGCTCATCCGAAAGGAGATGGTCGGCCTGATCCAGAGAGACGAAGCTTTTGGGATGTTTGGCGGCCATAAAAATAGTGGCCGCATTGTCGATCCCCACCACGTTGTCGATGGGGGAATGAAGGATCAACAGCGCCTTCCGGTGCAATTTTCGAATGGCCTCCTTCATTCGGTTCGAATCGAGATCGTCCAGAAACTGCTTTTTGATTTTAAAGGATTTTCCTCCGAGTTCGACTTCTGCCTCGCCGTCCTTTTCGATCTGCTCCCGGCTGGTCGACAGGTGCTTTTCCACATGCCTGGGATCGCCCGGAGCGCCGATCGTGGTCACGGCCCGGGTGGAGTCGATTCGGCCGGCCGCCTGAAGCACCGCAGCCCCGCCCAGGGAATGGCCGATGAGGATCTTGGGGGCCTCATATTCCGCTTTCAAAAAATCGGCGGCCGCTACCACATCCTCTACATTGGACGAGAGGCCGGTTTCGGAAAAGTCCCCCTCGCTGTCTCCGAGGCCGGTGAAGTCGAACCGCAGCACCGCAATCCCCGCCTGATTCAGGGCAATGCTGACGTTGTGGGCGGCCTTGAAATTTTTGGTGCAGGTGAAGCAATGGGCGAACAGGGCATAGGCATTGGGAACCGGGTTGACGGGTAGATCCAGAAGGGCGGAAAGCTTGACTCCGGAAGGGTTTTCGAAGGTCAGCCTTTTGGTCTGCATGGTCACCTCAATAGAAGTCGGGATGGATATCGTTCAGGGGTAATCGTCTAATATAAAAAATTGAAATTGTAGCGGATTCAAAAGTCTTGATGAAAAAACAGACAAAAAATCGGGGCCGCCCCACCTATCAACCGTTGTATCGGCAACCGCGGGGCGGACCCCCGATTCGATGCCGGAAGTGATCAAAATCTTGACCAGAACCGGGCGTTCTATTGGAATCGATTATCGCCTTCGGCGACGTCGGGTGTCGTCGAGTCGAATGGGAACCGGCTTGGGTTGGTTTATCCAAAACCGAAAGATAGCCGCTATTATCAAAAAAAATATCACAGTTTCCATATTCGCAATGTCCTTTCTTGGATATCCATTCTCAGAGGTGATATGTTCATTGTACTATAATGTAAGGCCGTTTTTTCGTTTGTACAGCGCTTTTGCCTTCTCAAGGACACAATCAGAGAGAATTCCAAAATTTATACTTGCAATAACTCCCAAACCGATTATATAAAATTTTAACTGTGTCGGATTCGATACGTAAAGGAACCGCGAATGAACACTAATAAACGCGAATATAATGAGAAAAAACTGCTTTTATTATGAAATAAAACCACCACCTCTGGTGGTGGACCCCCAGAGGTTCTACCGATCCGGCGTAATAAAATGAAATAGGCTCTTCCCCCCGGGAAAGCCCTTTGTTGGCGGTGGAGGAAGAACCTATGCATGATTGGACGAGTTTATCCCACGTAAGATGGGATTGCAAATACCATGTTGTATTCGTACCGAAATACCGAAAGAAGAGGTTGTACGGGAAATTTCGACGGAAAGTGGGAGAGATACTGCGAGATCTATGCCGGCAAAAAAATGTGGAATTGGTTGAAGGGCACTTGATGCCCGACCATGTA
>JAABSQ010000110.1 GCA_011390315.1 Desulfobacteraceae bacterium | reverse complement strand
AACCATCCATGATTCCCCGGCTCAGCTGGTCGATCTTCTGAATCAGGGTCTCGATGGAAAGCGCCGGTTTGATCTGAAACATGCGGATAAACGCCATTTCCAGCGTCAGCTTGGGAAGGGTGGCGAATTTGAGGGCGGTTTCTTCTTTGGACAGGGCATCCAGGAGTTGGCTCAGGTAGACCCCGGAAACCTTTTCCACCTGCCGGGCCATCTCCTCGATCTCCTGCACCGAGGCATCCACCAGCTTGCGGGCCTGTTTGCCCATCTTCACCACCAGCAGATTGCGGAAATGGGTCAGAAGGGCGGCGTAAAACTCCTTCAGATTGTGGCCGTGGTCATGGATGTCGTCGAGGACCTTCAGAATCCGGTTCAGGTCCCCGGCCAATACGGCATCCGAGATATCAAACAGCACCCGGCCGTCCACCGCCCCCAGAATATCCAGCACCTGCGGGTGGGTCAGGGGGCCCTCGGCGCAGGCCATGACATGGTCCAGAAGGCTGAGCCCGTCGCGCATGCTGCCCCCGGCGGACCGGGCGATGGCCGCAAGGCTTTCCCGGGGAATCCCGATCCCCTCCCGATCGCTCAGGGTTTCCATATGGGCCACGATCTCCTCCAGCCCGATGCGTCGAAGGTCGTGGCGCTGGCACCGGGAGAGAATGGTGATCGGGATTTTGTGGGGTTCGGTGGTGGCGAAAAAAAACAGGACGTGGGCCGGGGGCTCCTCCAGGGTCTTGAGCAGAGCGTTGAAGGCCGGGGTGCTGAGCATGTGGACTTCATCGATGATGTAGATCTTGTAGCGGCCTTGGGCCGGCATGTACTTGATGTTTTCCCGCAGGTCCCGAATGTGGTCCACCCCGTTGTTGGAGGCCCCGTCGATCTCGAACACATCCACCGCATTGCCTGCGGTGATTTCCCGGCAGGATCGGCAGGTGTTGCAGGGTTGGGGCCGAGGACCCCCCTCGCAGTTCATGGCCTTGGCCAGTATCCGGGCGATGGTGGTCTTGCCGGTGCCCCGGGGCCCGGCGAACAGAATGGCGTGGGCCACCCGGTCTCCGGCGACGGCGTTTTCCAGGGTCCGGGTCACATGGGTTTGATTGACCACCTCTTCAAAGGTCTGGGGCCTGTATTTTCGAGCAAGTACGAGATAGGACATGACGGTTTTCCGGTTCTAAAACACCCTCTCCGTTCCGCTGAACCATCTGATGAACAACAGGGCTGATGAACAACAGGGGCCCTGATGAACAACAGGGATCGATGAACAACAGTCGACAGTGTTAGCGGGCCACGCGGTGAATCATCCTGCCGGACGAAAGAATACGGTTACGGAAATCGGGGGAAGGTGTTCGGACGTGATCGGTTAATGGCGGAGAGAGAGGGATTCGAACCCTCGGTGCCGCTATTAACAGCACACACGATTTCCAGTCGTGCACCTTCAGCCAACTCGGTCATCTCTCCGTTTAACAAGCGGGCGATTCGCTTTCAAACCTGATTCAGAAACATTTTCAATCTCCGCCATGGCGGCGGACAATGGCGGAGAGGGTGGGATTCGAACCCACGATCCCGTTATTCACAGGATACCGCTTTTCGAGAGCGGGGCCTTCAGCCACTCGGCAACCTCTCCTTTTTTTCCTCTCTGCGATAAGACCGGCAATATATACGTTCCCGCCTCGCCTGTCAATCCTCTTCTTCGATTCTTTCCGGACCGTGCCTTGAAAAATGCGATGCCGTCCTGCTGCATGCCGCTTCAGCAGCTGTCAAACCGTAAATTCACTTGATCTCCCCCTTTCTTTTTAGTATCTCTGGCGCTCACATTTATTCCTTACAGACGAGGAGTCCGATCCATGGCCGAAGTCATCCCCTTCAGGGGCATCGTATATCATCCGGAAAAGATTCAACACCTGGGGGAGGTCGCCACCCCGCCCTATGATGTCATTTCACCGGCGGAACAGGCCCGGGCCTATGAGAGGCACCCCCATAACATCATCCGCCTGATTCTGGGAAAGGAATTCCCCGAAGATTCCGAAGCCGACAACCGTTATACCCGGGCGGCCCGATACTGGAAAGAATGGACCGCGGGATCGATCCTGATCCGTGATCCGCAACCGGCCTTTTATCTCACCGCCACCCGGTTCACCGTGGAGGACCGACCCCGAACCCGGTTCGGCCTGATCGCCCGGGTGCGCCTGGAGCCGTTTGACAAGGGGGTTATTCTCCCCCATGAAACCACCTTTTCAGGGATCAAGAGTGACCGGCTTCGGCTGATGGAGGCCTGCCATGCCAATTTCAGCCCCGTCTTTTCGCTGTACCCCGACCCCGACCGGCATCTTCTGTCCACCCTGAAAGACAGGGTGGAGGGCCGGACCCCGGACATGGAGTTCACCGACACCGCCGAACACCGCCAGCGGCTCTGGCGGATCACCGAGGGACCCTTTTGCGAACAGGTGACCCGGGATTTTCAGGACAAAATCCTCTACATCGCCGACGGCCACCACCGGTATGAAACCGCCCTCGCCTACCGGGACCGGCTGGCCCGGGTCGATCCCGGTTTTTCGAACGACCACCCGGCCAATTTCATCATGATGTACCTGACCGGCATGACCGATCCGGGACTGGTGGTGCTGCCGGCCCACCGAATGGTGCGGTCGGTTCCGGCCGATCTGCCGGAAAACTTCACCGCCCGAATCCAGGCTTTTTTCGACATTTTCGCCGTCCCGTTTCGAGGGAATACCCCCGATGAGGTCCTGCCTGAATTTTTGTCGGAACTGGAGAAAGGGGCCCACCGGAATACCATCGGGGTGTTCATGAAGGGCCGTTCGGAACTGTTGCTGCTTCGCCTTCGGGAAGGGGTGATGGACCGGTTTGCGGATGAACTGCCGGAATCCCTTCGGTCCCTCGACGTCACCGTGCTGACCCGGCTTCTTCTGATGGAGGTGCTCGGTTTCGACGGAGACCGGCTCGATGATCCCGCCGCCATCTCTTATACCAGCAGGGCCGAAACGGCGATGGAAGCGGTTTTCGAGGGAAAATTCGAGATGGCCTTCATCCTCAACCCGACCCGAATCGAGCAGGTCCGGAAAATCGCCGGGGAAGGGTTGATCATGCCCCGGAAATCGACCTATTTTTACCCCAAAGTGATCACCGGTCAGGTGATCAATCCGCTCGCCCCCGGTCCGGCCGATTAGAAACCCCGCCCCTTTCTTGGCTCAGGAAAGAAACATTCGGTTCACCTCCGGGGTATATTCCCCGTCCGGCTGATAGATCACCAGGGGCGGGCCGACCGTCAACCCGGGTCGCCCTCCTTTTTTGCCCTCCGCCAGAATGCGTTTGGCCGGCTCTTCGGCCCGGGAATGGATCATGCGAAGAAATTTCGGTTCGATCCCGGCGGTCCGCATCTCGCACAAAAGGTCCGCGGTCCGTTCGGCCAGGTGAACCACCACGAACCGGCCGGAAATCTCCAGCATTCTTCGGGCGGCGCCCACCACATCCCGCAGGCCGGCGGCGATTTCATGACGGGCCACCGCTTTTTGGGAATCCGGATTCATCCTTCCGGAACGGACCCGCCGGTAGGGAGGGTTGCTCACCACCAGGTCCGCCGGCAAAAATCCGGCCAGGTCCGAATCCGACCGCTGAAGGGTCCTGAAATCCCGCTGAAGAATCGTGATTCGCTCCGCCGATCGGTTTCGGGCCGCATTGTCCCGGGCGATCCGGGCAAGGTCCTGCTGGATTTCCACCCCCAGGATGCGGGCCTCCGGGTTGCGGTAGGCGAGGATCAGCGGAATAATGCCGCAGCCGGCGCCCAGATCCAGCACGGCGCCGGCCCGGCAACCCGCGGCATGATCCGCCAGAAGGACCGAATCGACGGAAAACCGGTAGCCCCGGCGGTGCTGCCGGACCTGGATGCGCCCTTCAAAAAAGGTATCCTCGGTGAAATCGGCGGCATCTTCCTTTTCGCCCGGTGTCGACCTTTTCACGGCGCAAACCCGTCTTCGCCCCATCCTTTCACGAGAATCAGAGGGGACCGATCTTGAACTTGATATCCGACACCAGCTCCTTGCCCAGGGCGGCGTTGACCTTGCGAAGAATATCCTGCTTCAGAAACTGAAGCTGATGGGCCCAGGGCGAGCTGGATACATGAACGATCAGAAGCTTCCCTTTGAAGGCGGCCGGCCGGGTGTTTTCGGCCACCGCGTCTCCGACCGCTTCATCCCAGAGGCCCCAGATTCGAACCAGTTCCCCGTCGGCCTGAGGCCGGCATCCCCGAAGCGCCTCCTGAAGGATTTCTCCGATATGCACAAATCCTTCTCTTTTCCCTGCTTTTTCAGCCATAATCGAGGCTAT
>JAABSQ010000109.1 GCA_011390315.1 Desulfobacteraceae bacterium | reverse complement strand
ATAGCCGGGGTGGATTCCCGATGTCAAGAAAAACCGCCGGCAAATCGCCGGGTTTGGATTTTTCTTGACTTAGGGGGGGACGTCCCTTAAATTGATTCGTAGCATTATTACGATAAACCTACAAATTATAATAGGATAACACAATGAGTTGGGATTGGGAAAAACTGAAACAACAACAAAAGCGGGGGGATATTCCCCCGAACATGGATGAGTTTATCAAGAAGATAAACAATTTCAAGCTGCCGGGAGGGCCCCTCCTGATTGTTCTGCTGCTTCTGATTCTTCTGGGGTCGACCATGTTTTATACGGTCAAGCCCAGCGAGGTCGGCGTGGTTCAGCGTTTCGGCCGGTATGTGCGAACCACCCAGCCGGGGCTTCACTTCAAAATGCCGGTCGGGATTGAATCGGTCCGGAAGGTCAATGTCCGAAAAGTCAATACCGAAGAATTCAGCGCATTCAATACCGGCGGTCAGACCCGGTTCGGAGGCGCCAGCAGCACGGCCACCCTGATGCTGACCGGGGACCTGAATGTGGCCCTGGTGCCCTGGATCGTTCAGTACCGGGTGAAAGATCCGTACAATTATCTGTTCAAAGTCAGAAATCCGCAACAACTGCTTCGGGATATGTCGGAGGCTTCCATGCGCCTGGTGATCGGCGACCGCAGCATCGACGAGGTCATCAGCAAACGGGACGAGATCTCGGTGGAATCGGCCGAACTGCTGCAAAAAGAGCTGGACGGGGCCGAAAGCGGCATCAACATCCTCACCATCGAGATGAAAAAGACCGATGTTCCCGAACCGGTGCAGCCTTCTCTGAACGAGGTCAACCAGGCCACCCAGGAAAAAGAGCAGATGATCTATCAGGCCCGGGAAGACTACAACAAGGCCGTCCCCGCGGCCCGCGGCGAGGCGGAACGAACCATCCGGGCCGCCGAAGGATACGCCCTCGACCGGGTCAACCGGGCCAAAGGGGATGCCGTACGATTTGAAGACATGTACCGCGAGTACGCCAAGGCCGAGGACGTCACCAAACGGCGCCTCTACCTGGAGACCTTCAGGGACCTTCTGCCCAAGCTGGAAAACAAATACATCGTGGATTCGGAGCAGAACAACCTGTTGCCTCTGCTCAACCTCGGAAATCAAAACAAGAGTGGTGTAACCCAATGAAACCAAAGTTCATATTTATCTCGATCATCGTGGTGATCGGCATTTTCATGCTATACCAGTCGGCATACATCGTCGACGAGACCGAACAGGTCGTCGTCACCCAGTTCGGTCGAATCATCGGCGAGCCGGTGACAAGCCCCGGCCTCAACTTCAAGGTCCCCTTTATTCAAAATGCGATTTTCTTCCCCAAAAACCTGCTGCAATGGGACGGGGACCCCGGCCAGATCCCCACAAAAGAAAAGACCTATATCTGGGTGGACGCCTTCGCCCGGTGGAAGATCGTCGACCCGGTCAAATTTCTTCAGACCGTTACCGATGTCTTCAATGCCACCGGAAGACTCAACGACATCATCGATCCGGCGGTGCGAAACTTCATCACCTCCCACGACCTGATCGAAACGATTCGAAAGAGCAACCGAAAACTGGACCTGCTCGAGATTCAGCAGGTCAGCCTGGAGCAAATACGACAGGATGAAGGACTCGACACCGATTATACCATCGAGGTCGGGCGGGAAAAAATCACCCAAGGAATTCTGAAACAGGCCCAGCCCAAGCTCGACAAGTTCGGCATCGAACTGGTGGATGTAAAAATCAAGCGGGTCAATTACGTCGATACGGTTCGGGATTCGGTCTACAAGCGAATGATCGCAGAACGAAAACAGATCGCCGAAAAGTTCCGGTCTGAAGGAAGGGGGGAGGCCCAGAAGATTCGCGGGCAAAAAGAGCGGGACCTGAAGGAAATCGAATCGGAAGCGTATAAAACCGCCCAGCAGCTCAAGGGAAAGGCCGATGCGGAATCGACCGCGATTTACGCCCGGGCCTACACTCTGGACCCGGAGTTCTACTCGTTTCAGAAAACCCTCGAGATTTACGGCGCCGCGCTCGAAGAAAACAGCTCGGTCGTCCTTTCAACCGATTCGGATCTGATGAAGTACTTCAAGGGGTACTCGGGCGAGACCCCGTAAGGCAAGAACAAAAAAACAGAAAAAGCACCGCCGCCGGGTTTCAGCGGTGCTTTTTCTGTTTTCCATACGGTTTCATGAGCTACCGTTTCCTTCGCTGATGACGGGTTCGAGCCAGAAGCTTTCGGTGCTTGTGCCTTCTCATCTTTTTTCTTCGCTTTTTAACCACACTGCCCATGCATTTCACCTCCTGTTCTATAAAATTATATACCCTTATTTGTATATCCTAAACATCAAATGATACCATTGAGAATCCATTTTGTCCACCTTTTTACAGACGATCCCCGCATTCTTTCTGTGTACCGTGGATGAGAACACACCGGCAGTCGAACCGTCCGCGTCCTCACCTGCGATGAAGCAGAAGCGTTTTACGGCCAAGCAGATCCGGGTGATCAAGGAAGCCGTCTCCATGGCGGAAGAACTGGTGGGCAACTTCTACAAACTCTCCTCGGTACAGTGGCGCCGCCTGCGATATGACATCAAAACCCTGGCGGATCTGGGGGAGGATGAAATCGTGGTCGGACCCTTTGCCCAGGTCATTCGGTATGAAGCCAAACTTCGGGACGTGCCCCTCGGGTCCTCCACCTATGATTATTACAAAATCTGCCTTCAGGATCAGGCCATCCTCGGGGTCGCCGCCCGGCATCCGGATATCCAGCTGTACCCGCTGATTTTATATATCGTCACCCACGAACTCATCCACATCATTCGATTCTGCCGGTTTCTTCAGCGCTTCGACGCATCCGCCGAAGAAAAACATGAAGAGGAAAAACGGGTCCACGAGCGCACCCATGAAATCCTCAGCCGGCTCACCACCCCCGGCCTTGCGAAGGTGCTCCATTTCTTTCGGCGGTGGTGCGAAGGGTGCGAACCGGTGGATGCCCTTCGGTAAACGGATCGAACATCCGCCGTTTCCGCTCTGAAAAAATTTCATCCGCCGATTCTTGACAATCCGAAAACCCGCCCTATATTTCTTCCAAAATTCGGTTCGATTGAAAAATTGATTTCTAAGCGGTTTAATTTATTAAGTAATATCTTGTTGAAAAAGCAGGTCGGAATGATTCAGATGAAGGAAAATTCATTGCACCCCCGCCAGGGGAAGCCGACCGAGGGTTTTCACCGGTGATCCGCAATCGAAAACCCGTCGCATTATCCAAATAAATTCCGGATTCGCTTTACAACCAATGATGGGTGCTTATTCTTTCCGTGACAACGGAACCGATACAGATCGTCAATAAGGCATTATACCTATTGGTTTTTATTTAGTCCTTTATATTAATCCACTATTAAAGAAATAAGGAGACAAGAGAAGATGAAACTGAGACCACTTCAGGATCGAATTCTGGTACAGCGTGTTGAAGAGGAGAGCAAGACCAAAGGCGGCATCATCATTCCCGATACGGCCAAAGAGAAACCGGCCGAGGGCAAGGTCGTCGCCGTAGGAAGCGGCAAAACCGGCGAAGACGGAAACAAGATCCCCCTGGAGATCAAAGAGGGCGACCGGGTATTGTTCGGCAAATATTCCGGGACCGAAGTCAAGGTCGAGGGTGAAGACTACCTGATCATGCGCGAAGACGATGTTCTGGGTATCATCGAAGGATAAGCATTTCGAACGGTTTGAATCCACATAATTTTTATTTCGACAGATTAACGGAGGTAGATTAAGATGGCCAAGCAGATTAAATATGACATGAGAGCCCGTGAAGCGATGCTCAAAGGGGTAAAGACCCTTGCGGATGCGGTGGTGGTGACCCTCGGTCCCAAGGGAAGAAATGTCGTTCTCGACAAATCCTGGGGCTCCCCCACAGTGACCAAAGACGGCGTGACCGTGGCCAAAGAGATCGAACTGGAAGACAAGTTCGAGAACATGGGCGCCCAGATGGTCAAAGAGGTCGCCAGCAAGACCAGTGACCAGGCCGGCGACGGCACCACCACGGCCACCGTGCTGGCCCGCTCCATTTATGAAGAAGGCCAGAAACTGGTGGCGGCCGGCAACAACCCCATGTCCATCAAACGCGGCATCGACAAGGCCGTCGAGGCTGCGATCAAAGAGCTCCACAACATGAGCAAGCCCACCAAGGATCAGCGGGAAATCGCCCAGGTGGGGACCATTTCCGCCAACAACGATGAGA
>JAABSQ010000108.1 GCA_011390315.1 Desulfobacteraceae bacterium | reverse complement strand
CGCCGTACCACTGCATCCAGGTGCGCGCGAAAAGAAACGTCTGCGGCATCCCTTCCAAGCGTTTCACCGTGCTGAGACCGGTGGTGGTGGCTGCGGAGACGGCCTCAAAGAGGGCATCGGGAAAAGACAGCCCGGAACCCATCATAGGGAAAGACATCACCAGCGGCGTTAAGAGAAACATGAACGCCACAAGGACCATGGCTTCGTTGACCTGAACCTCGCGGGGTGCGGGCATCCTCCCGAGGATTCCGCCGGTCCCTGCCAGCGCGACAATGACGATTGCGTATCTGAAAGCGATCGCCATCTCACTATGGATCAGCGATACGGCCAGGGGCACAACCGTCAGTGCAGCGACCACCAGGCAGAGCTGCCCGAAATATTTTGCCAAGACCGGGAAACGGACCGCATAACTGAGAGCATCTACTTGTTTCGGCACGTGGTATCGTTCAAATAGCTGATAATTTGCTCAATCGCTTTGGCGCCTTCGCAAGACGACACCTCAGCGCGCTATAGCCTGAATTCCATAAATAATTTGATGGCAGCTAAGCTGCCGCAGATGCTGTCATGTATCTCCCTCGCCACGGCCTTGCGGTCGTTTTCCATGGTGTTGATCGCATCTTGCGCCGTTTTCCGGGCAAAGAATCTCAGCTGTTCATTATCCTTACGGTATTTTTCCAATTCAAGCAACAAGCTGTTTCGTTCGAACCCATGTCCTGGCAGTCGAGCGTTGAGGACTTCTTCAATTACATTGTGTTCGGTTGTATAGACTGGAATCTCAGGCGATCCATCCCCATCGGTTGGAACCTTACTATCGAACAGGTTTTTATTCATGGCGTGCTGATAATGATGCGAGTGTTTTGGGCAGACGGCTGCCGTTCCATTCGTTTTTCTCAATATAGCCGGCATATTGGGTTTGGGGAATTAATACTCCGGTGGGTAATATTGGGCGGAAATTTCATAAAAAGACTCGCTTTCATTAAGAATTTCCTTGCACCATTTTACTTCGGCCAGGGTTAATGAACGTAACCCCCGGCAGTCACCATTGCAGGCGCCATTCGGATGAAGATCTTTCGCCCTGATCAATATAGTGGCTCCAGGACTGAGGGGAACCATTGCTTTAAAGCGGATACCCTCATCAGAGTGATGGAGCGTCTGGGCTTCATGATAATCTTGATCTCTGTTGAAATACGAAAACTCGATGGTGGCGGTTTGGCTGAGCCTTTCAAGAGCTTTTTTGTTCGTGTATGCCTCCAAATTACCTCCTTTTTTCAACCAGGGCTTCGGCAATCGCCGCCTTGATTCCATCCACCGCATCAAACCCGCCGGTTTTGTTTACCCGGAAAGCCGCAACTCAAGGCATTCCATAGCGCCTTTGACGCCGGATTCGCTGCTCTTTTTTATTTTCGCATTTTACGTTTTAAGCGCTTCCAGGGCGCTTTTTACGGTCTTGGTGCAAAATGATTCTTCAATTTTTTCACATAGGCATCGCTTTTTGCGCTCTTTTTGATACTGATGCTTACGACGCCCCGCGCACGACGCGATGCACGAAGCCGAGCTTTTCGATGACGCGCGGTGAAATAACAAACGGATACGCGTGTTCGTGACCCATGCTGCGGTTGAGGCTGTTGAGCGCAAAGGTGAGCGGCAGCCAGTGCCCGATCAGCGTCTTGATGTTCGCTTCTCGATACGGGTCGAAACCATGACGCACTGCTTCCCGGGCCTCGTCACCGGCCTTGGGGCGGATGCCTATGCCGAACTGCCAGGCGGTTTCCAGGGTATCGACCATGTGCAGGTAATGGGCCCAGGTTTCGGCCCAGTCTTCCCAGGGATGCATGGTCGCGTAGCTGCTGATGAAATTTTCCTGCCAGCCGGCCGGCGCACCATGCTGGTAGTGGTGATCCAGCGCGGCAGCGTAATCCACGGTATCGTCTCCGAACAGGTTGCGGCATTCTTCGAGCCAGGAGGTCCCCCGAACCAGCCGATTCCAGTAGTAGTGGCCCGACTCGTGACGAAAGTGGCCGAGCAACGTACGGTACGGTTCGTCCAGCTGCCCCCGCACGCGCTCCCGTTCAACAGGGTCGGCTTCCTTGATATTGATGGTGATAAGACCTTCGGCATGGCCGGTGAAGACCTTGCCGCGTTCACTGAAGGGGGCGCTGGTATCGGCCAGAAAGTCGAAAGCGAGTGCGGCCGGATCCTCGCTGCGCGGTACCACCGGCAGGCCCAGCCGCAGCAGCGAATAGACCAAGCGGCGCTTCTCCGTCTCAAGGGTGCGCCACAGGTCGATATTGCCTTCCACACCCAGATCCGGAATGGTGATATTCAGTCGGCAGGCCGCACAGAAAGGGTGATCATCTTCGATGGGCACCATCCAGTTACACACCGCGTACTGCTCGTAATTGCCGCACATGCGGTATTCCGCCTCTTCGCCACGAGGCCGCCAGGTGTCCTCCTCTCGGGTCGCTTCGAGTGAACCCAGCTGAAGCCGGTCGGGCAGGAAGCCGAGCGTCGCTTCGCAGCGCTCGCATAATACGTTTTCAAAGTACAGCCGTTGACCGCAATGACTGCAGTTAAATAATCGCATGACAGGGTCTCATTTCGTTAAGATTCGAAAACCGAAGGCGGCATTCCGGGTGGCCTTGATTGTGCTCGCTCGACTCTCACAACGGTCGGACCGACGCAAATTTTCACTCCTGAATTATGAATTGCATCATTTGGTCGTAGGCCTCGCATAGACAAACCATCAGCCCATCCCGGCGATAATGCAGAGCAACAAATGTGCCATATCACCTATTTGCCGACCCCAACCGTCGCATTGTCAGCTTATTCCAACCGCTTCAACGCTCCAATACGGCAGGATTTTCGTCTACCATCGCCCGGCTCCGGCCACTTCGCTTGAAACCGTCCGGCGGATGGCTTGGATAGTGGATCTCAACCCCTTGCGGCTGAGGCTCATCCGATGGCCGCCCCAAGGAATGCGTTGCATCATTTCTTGTTTATGTTGCAACACATTCAATTATGTTCGCAACAAATTTGGAAATGACAGCCTTTTCTTTGAGCAAAGCGCTCATTTGAGTTCATCAATACGGTATGCGCTTTTGATGGATTGCAGCCGTTTTTTTCAATTCACCGGCTTTCCATATCCTTTAATGATTCTAAATTCTTTCATTTTGCGCCACAAGGTCGTTCGGTGCATGCCCAATATTTGGGCCGCTTTATCCCGATTGCCCTTGGCCGTTAACAAAGCCTTTTTTATGCGAAGCTCTTCGAACTCGGGGTCAGCCTCCGGTGAGAGCGGGGGGGCGCCATTGTCTTCTGCCAGGCGAATCTCGGCCGGCAAATCCTTGGATTGTATCAGCGCGCCATTGCTCAAAACAAAAGCATGCTCAATGGAATTTTCCAGTTCGCGAACATTGCCGGGCCAAGCATATCGCATCAGCAATTTTTCGGCGTTTTCACTCATTCCAAGAATGTTTTTGCCATAATAGCGGTTGAGGCGCGTGATGAAATAATGGATCAGAATCGGGATATCCTCCCTTCTATGACGCAAGGGGGGAAGGTTGATCTGGATAATTTTGAGCCGGTAGTATAAGTCCTCTCGGAATTTGCCCTCGGCAATTAATGTCTTTAAATCTCTGTTGGTGGCCGAAATGACCCGAAAATCTACGGCAATCCCATCTTTGGCCCCCAGCGGCTCGACCACTTTCTCCTGCAACACTCGCAAAAGCTTGACCTGGGTCTCAATGGCCAGTGTGCCCACTTCATCAAGAAACAGGGTCCCTTTGTCCGCTGCCTTGAATCGTCCAATACGGTTGGCGACGGCGCCGGTGAATGCACCTTTGACATGGCCGAACAGTTCGCTTTCGATCAATCCCAGCGGCAGGGCAGAGCAATTAACCGGCACAAAGGGTTCATTCTTTCTTGTACTGGCGTTGTGAATGGTTCGGGCGATCAGCTCCTTTCCTGTTCCGGTCTCCCCCACAATGAGAACTGAACTGCTGTATTCCTTAATGGATTCGATGACGGCATAAATTCTTTTCATCGCCTCGGAACTGCCTATGATTTCACCGTAGCGGTTGATCTGCATGGCAATTTTTCGCAGGCGCGTCACCTCCGAAATATCATGCAAAATGAGGACCATTGCAATATCGGTGTCTGAAATTTCGTCGATAAAAACGGTGCTCACCAGATATGAGGCAACATCGCCGGTGGAATCCACAAATTCGAAGGTGTAATTACGGATGTCTTCTCGATTGTTCATTGCTTCAGAAAGCACATCGTCTAAACCGGGAATGCGCCCGCCAAATAATTCAGCCGCGCTTTGACCAACGATTTTCTCCATGGGCAAGTGAAGCATTTCTGAAACGGCCATATTGGCGGTTGCAATCTTCAGTTCCCGATCCATAATGGCAACCACTCCATCCGGCAAGCTGTCGAAAACCGTTTTTAATTCATTGAATTTTTGGACATATCCCTCCAGGTTCACAGGCGCCCCTTATAGTTTGTGTTCACTCTTAAGTTCGATTGTTCCACCCGGTTTGCGGCAATGCGTTTTCTGCCTGAAGGATTTTTTTTCTGTCTGTGGTTATCCGCCCGCCGACCGACCAAATCCACCAATGCGCGCACAAAACCGTCCATCTGGTCCGCCTGGGTCTTCATCTCCTGGGCGGTGTCGGCGAGGTTTTCGGCATAGTCGGTGTTTTGGTGGATCTGGGTGTCCATCCGGGAGACGGCGGTGTTGATGAGGGTGATGCCCCGGGCCTGTTCGTCGCTGGCCACGGCGATTTCTCCTACCAGATGGCCGATTTTTCGGCCGCCGGATTCCAGATCCTCAAAAGCCCGGGCCGCATTCGAAAACAACCGGGTCCCTTCTTCCATCTTTCGGGCGGTGCTGTGGATAATTCCGGCGGTCTTCCGGGCCGCATCGGCGGCGCTGACGGCGAGGTTCCGCACCTCCCGGGCCACGACCGCGAATCCGGCCCCCTGTTCTCCGGCCCGGGCCGCTTCTACCGCGGCATTCAGAGCCAGAAGATTCGTCTGAAAGGCGATCCCCTCGATGGTGGAGACGATCTGCTGGGTTTCTTCCCCGGCTTGGCTGATTTCCGACATGAAATCCGACAACCGGCTGATGGCCGAAGTGGCCTGCCGAATATGGTCTGCCGACCGGCCGACGATCTGATTGGCGCTTTCGGCGTTGTCGGCGTTCATTCGGGTCATGGAGGTGATCTCTTCCAGCGAGGAGGCGCTTTCTTCCAGTGAACCGGCCACCGCATTCACCCCATGGTACAGCTGCCGGCTGGCGGCCGAGACCTGCTTGGAGTTGGCCGCGGCGCCCTCGAAAGCCGATTTGAGGCCCTGAATCACGGTGGTCAAGGAGCGGGTGATGGAGCGGTTCATGAAAAGCGCCGTCAGGACCAGGGGAAGGGTCACTGCGAAGACCGCCAGGAGGAGAAGGCTGCGCTGTGAAATGTCTCGGGTGAGATTCCGGTTGGCCGCGGCCGTGATTTCCAGCACCCGGTTGTCGATGGTATCGAGCAGCTCGAGGAGGGCGGCTTTTTCGTTGTTCATTTTTTTGAGACGAGTCGACAGCTGCCCGGCCACCCCGTGAAAGCGGATCACCCGGGTCTTGTAGGCGGTGATTTCAGTAACCAGTTCCTTTCCGAAGGCGGCGATCTCCGCATCCGACACATCCAGGGCATGGAGTTTCAGCAGAAGGCCGTCCAGCAGCTCGATCAAGGGGTGTTCCGTATCCTCCATGGCTTTCATGAAGTGGTCCAGCCCGAGCCGATTAAATTGAATGGCGATCCGGAACAGGGTCTTGCCGTAGTCGGAGACCATCAGGGTGAGGTGTTCCAGGTCCGAGGCATCTTCGCCCTCCATGACCCGGTCCAGGATCTTTCCGGAGACCGATCGACCGAGGTCGGCCAGGCGGCCGTCCAGGCTTCGGTCGATGGACTCCAGTTCCGCCCGGACCCGGTTGACCATTCGGCACTGGTCGATGACCGATTCGATGGACCGGGTGAATCCGGTGAGGGCGGCGACCAGACGGTCGTCTTCGGTTCGGGCCTGAAGGTCGGTCGCCTTTTGAACCAGAGATTCGCCGCGGCTGTCCAAAAGGTCTTCATTGCCGTAAAAGGCGGTCACCACCAGATTGGCTTCGCCGATCACGTCGGCCAGGTCCCTCCCCAGGCTGCCGTTGGCGGCCACCCGTTTGATTTCCGCGGCGAACACCGTTTCGAGGATGTTCCGAACCTGGTAGAAAGAAGACAGCACCACCACCGTGATGAGGCAGAAGGTGATGCAGATCGAAAGATTGATCACCAGCAGTTTTCGGGTGATGTTCTTGCGGAAAATCGCTGAGAATGGATTCTTCATCGGCTCGCCGGTCCTCGTAAAAAAAGAATGGGTTCAGTTCCGGTCGCGTTTCATGCAGGGCCCGACCGATTCCTTGAGAAAGGCCACATACTGTTCCACTCCTGAAAGATAGGCATCGTAGCCGGCGAACAGCCGGGTTTCCATGGGCTCAAAGTATTCATTCGAGAGCGCGGCCATATATTCGCGAAAATCGGTCTCGTAGGGAGTGCCCGGCCCTTTTCGGGTATGGGTCTCCTCGATCTCCTGACGGCGCTGTTCGAGCCGTCTGCCTTCCGCATTGACCGATTTTCGGACTGTCGACAATGCCTTCCGTTCGGCTTCCAGATCATCCCGAATCCGTTTGGCTTCGGCGATTTTTCCTTCCCAGTAGTCGGGCTGCTTGGGGGAGACGCACTGAAAGAAAATCATGTTGAGGCTTTTCACCTGGGAGGCCAGGGCCGCCATGCGGGATTCATAGCCCCTGCGGATCTCCTCCAGGGACTGTCTTTCGGCCTCGAAAGCCTGATAATCTTCCTGAAGGCTTGCGGCGGAGGCATGAACGGCCGGCAGAAGAACGAGAACGAACACCGCCAGGGCGGCGATCCATCGATGGTTCATGAGGATGCATTTCCTTTCTTTTCAGGTTGCGGATGCAGTCAATGGGCGGGATCATTCTCCTGAATCCTGAACGCGCAATCACCCGCCGCCGGGGAAAGTTCCCCGGCTTTATCCACCCGCTGTCGATTGTCTTTTCCTTCTTTCCGTGGAGGGAGACCCGCCTTTCGACTCTATGTAAACCGGAAGGCGGGGTACTTCTGTTTATGCGATCTTAATCGTTGTCCCCGTCGAGCAGATCGCCGAGGCCGCCCAGAATGGAGCCTTCGCCCCGGCTGCCGCCGCGCTGGGGGGCCGCTTTGAGCATTCTTCCGGCCAGTCGGGAAAAGGGCAGGGACTGAAGCCAGATCTTGCCCGGGCCTGTCAGTCGGGCGAAGAAAAGCCCCTCACCGCCGAAGAGCGATGTTTTAATCCCCCCGGCCTGCTGAATATCGAAGGAAACGGCCGGGTCGAATGCGACCACGCAGCCGGTGTCGGCATGAAGGGTTTCCCCGGCCTCCAACCGACGTTCCACCACGGTGCCGCCGGCGTGCATGAAGACCATCCCGTCGCCTTCCAGCTTCTGCATGATAAAGCCTTCGCCGCCGAACAGGCCGGTGAGAATCTTCCGTTGCAGGTAGATCCCGATGGAGACCCCCTTGGCGGCGCACAGAAAGCTGTCCTTCTGGCAGATCAGCATCCCCCCGACCTCGGCCAGAGAGACCGGAATGATGTTTCCTGGGAAGGGGGCGCCGAAAGCGACATGGGCCTTTCCCCGGCCGGTGTGGGTGAAAACGGTCATGAACAGGCTTTCGCCGGTGAGCAGGCGTTTACCGGCCCCGAGCAACTTGCCCATGAAACCGCCGCCGCCTCCGCTGGGGGCCGAACCGTCTCCGAAGACGGTCTGCATTTCCACCGGTTGGCCCTTGTACATCATGGCGCCGGCTTCAGCCACGGCGCTCTCGCCGGGGTCGAGTTCGATCTCCACGAACTGCATTTCGGAGCCGAAAATCTTAAAATCGATTTCATCGGCGCTGGCCGGCCCGCCGGACCTTCCGGATCGTTCTGCCGACACCCCCGGAGGCGGGGGGGCCGAGGGGCCGGCGGCGGTGCTGCCGAGTTGGGGAACCCGGGCGATGGGCAGCCACTCGGCCATCCCTTCCCGCCAGGCAAATCCGTTGGCGCCTTTCATTTCCACCTGGAATCGAGCCTGCGTATCATCAAAAGGGCCGATCTGATCGCCCCCGTAACTCAAATACCATTGTGCCATGGCAACCCTCCTTGTGCTTGGTAAAGTATTCGTTCAACCTATAAAAATTTGAACACAACATTCCGAATATGATATGCTCCCATCCGGATTGTCGAGGACCGGATCATTCATGACGGTCATGCTGCTGAAGTACAACGGCAATTCGCGCTCACTGTTTCCAATACCGCCGCTTTACAGGTTTGTCAATCAAAGGCAACCGATCGTATCTCCGAAATTATTGAAGCTTTTCCCTCATCCGGACCATACGATCGAACAAGAGAGAACCCGGCCTGCGCTGTCAATCGGCCTACAAATAATGCATCAAAAAGCAAAATACAGGGGGGCCCCTCGGCGTCGGGATTCCGGCTTTTACCGACAGGGTAGGGGCACTCGCGGACCGAGTAATACCGATCCTTCCCTTCGGGACCTTTGTGGCGGA
>JAABSQ010000107.1 GCA_011390315.1 Desulfobacteraceae bacterium | reverse complement strand
CTCCGGAGAATCGGGAAACCCCTGAGATTCATGGCGGCTTCGCCTGGTCGCACTGGTGCGGTTCCGATGCGTGTGAGGCCAAAATTAAGGAAGACCTTCAGGTGACCATTCGGTGTATTCCCCTGACCCCGCACCGGGAAGAGGGGGCCTGTATCTGCTGCGGTGGAAAAAGCCGTGAACGGGTGGTGTTTGCAAAAGCCTATTGAGGATGCTTTTTGGAAATGCCGGTCTTTTTATATGTGCAGGGCCGGCATTTTCATTTTTTAAATTATGATTCGTATCAGCGATATTATCGACAAAGTTCTGGAAAACAATCCGGAATCGGATTTGGACATTATCGACAAGGCCTATATCTATTCGGCCCGGGTCCATGACGGACAGGTGCGGTTGTCCGGGGAACCCTATCTGTCCCATCCCCTGGAGGTGGCCTATATACTGGCCGATATGCGGTTGGACCCGATCAGCATTGCGGCCGGGCTTTTGCATGATGTGGTCGAAGACACCCACGCCACGCAGGAGGAGATCGAAGCGGATTTCGGCAAGGATATCGCCCACATCGTATCGGGCGTGACAAAACTCAGCAAGGTCCACTCCCACAGCGCCCAGGAGCGGCATGCCGAAAGCATTCGGAAAATGATTCTGGCCATGGCCGACGATATTCGGGTGATACTCATCAAACTGGCCGACCGGCTTCACAACATGCGCACCCTCAAATACCATCGAAAGGAGGAAAAGAAACGGTCCGTTTCCCAGGAAACCCTCGATATTTATGCGCCCATCGCTTCCCGACTCGGGATTTACTGGATGAAAAAGGAGCTGGAGGATACATCCTTCCGGTATATCCATCCCGAGGAACACTCTAAAATCCGCGGACTGGTCAGCAAGGACCAGGCGGAGCGAGAGAATTATCTGGAATCGGTTCGGGACATGATTCGAAAGGAATTGGAAAAAGCGAATCTTCCCTGCGAAGTGACCGGGCGATACAAACATTTTTTCAGTATTTATCAAAAGATGCTTCAGCAGAATCTCGAGTTCGAGGATGTATACGACATCGTGGCCTTCCGGATCATCACCGACACCAAATCCCACTGCTATGAGGCCCTCGGGGTGCTGCACGCCCTCTGGAAACCCATCGACATCAAATTCAAGGATTATATCGGCCGGCCCAAACCCAATATGTATCAATCCCTTCACACCACCGTGATCGGTCCCTACGGGGAGCGGGTGGAGATTCAGATCCGCACCTTGGAGATGGATCGAGTGGCCAACGCCGGAATTGCGGCCCACTGGGGGTATAAAGAGGGCAAACAGGTGGACGAAAACATAAGCCAGAAGTTCGCCTGGCTTCAGACCCTGATTGAAAATCAGGCCTCCATCAATGATCCCGACGAATTTCTGGAGAGTGTTCGAATCGATCTGTTTCCCGACGAGGTCTATGTATTTACCCCACAGGGAGAGATTCGGTCTCTGGTCAAGGGGTCCACGCCGGTCGATTTCGCCTATCTCATCCACACCGAAGTGGGCAACCGGTGTACCGGGGCCAAGGTCAACGGCCGCATGGTGCCGCTCAAGCATGAACTCCAGACCGGTGATGTGGTGGAGATCATCACCTCCAAAAACCACCATCCGAGTAAAGACTGGCTCAGTTTCGTCAAAACGGTGAAGGCCCGGTCCCGCATTCGGCAATGGATCAAGACCCAGGAAAAGGAACGGTCGATCACCCTGGGTCGGGAGATGTGCGAAAAGGCCTTTCGAAAATTCAAAACCAGTTTCAGCGGACTGATCAAATCCGATGAAATGAATCAGGTGGTGGAAGAATTCGGGTTCAAGAGCCTGGATGACTTAATCGCCAATGTGGGCTACGGGAAAATCACTCCGCTTCAGGTGGCGAAGAAATATTTCAGCAAAACCGGCGGCGGTGAGTCGGAGGAAGGAGATGGCGAGGACTTACAAGGAAATATTCTCGACAAAATCATTCATCGGGTGCGGCGGAAAAAACCGGGAACCGGTGTAACCGTCAAAGGCATGGATGATATTCTGATCCGGTTCGGCAAATGCTGTCAGCCGGTATCCGGCGACCCGATCATCGGGTATATCACCCGGGGCCGCGGGGTGACCGTTCACCGGGCCACCTGCGTCAATGCCCTGCAGATGAGTCCGGATCGCAAGATCAATGTCTCTTGGACCGATGATTCCAACGAGACCTATCCGGTCAAGATTCACATCCGCTCTCTGGACCGGGTCGGACTGCTGGCGGATCTGGCGTCTAATATCAGCAAAAACGGCGCCAATATCGTCAATGCCCATTCGGAGATTCGGGACGACAAAACCGTGGACAGCATTTTTACCTTGGCCGTAAAGGACACCGAGCATCTCAACCGGGTCCTTTCGGCCTTGAAAAAGGTGAAACAGATCACCCGAGTGCATCGAATCGACAGTTAGGGCGCCTTGGCCACCCGGTTCGATTTGATGCAGGTGGTGCAGACCAGTTTCCGGGTCACCCGGCCGCTTTCCATGGCCCGAACCCGCTGAAGATTGGGTTTGAACCGGCGCTTATTGAGGTTGTGGGCATGACTGACATGATTGCCGACCTGAGCCTTTTTTCCGCAGATTTCGCATATTTTAGACATTTCATTCTCTCCTTTAAACAGGTATTCGAGTTCTTTCGCCTGTAAATCTCTAAAAAACATAAACGAGAACTATAAACCGAATCGATGCGGGTGTAAAGCGGTTTTTTGCCGCCGCTTCGCTTTTACCCGAAGCGACGGCACAAGGGGAAGGATCTAATTGTTCTGACGTTGTTTTTTGAGGGACGCTTCGCAGAGTGCCAGATAGTGGAGCGCCTTCTGATGAATACCGACATCCGGATATTCGGTGAGGATGGTCTTGAAGCGGCTCAGGGCCGGTTCATACTTTTTATTGTTGAAATAAAAAAGCCCCACATAGAACTCATGCCCGGCCAGGCTTTTCAGGCACTCCTTGAGATGGCCTTCGGCTTTGACCGAGTATTCGCTCTTGGGATAATCCCGGATGAGACGCCGATAGGTATCCAGCGCCTGACGGACCGCTTTCTGGTCCCGGTCGATGGTATCCCGCTGAAGATAGTAGCTGGTGCCGATCTGATAGATGACATAGGGGATCGCCTCATTCCGCGGATGAAGGGTCTCAAATCCTTCATAGGCGAAGATAGCCTCATCATATTCTCCCAAATGGAAATGGGAGTCGGCGATTTTCAGTTCGGCCAGGCTCGCGTATTCACTGAACGGATACCAGTCTTTGAGTTTTTCAAAGGATTCAATGGCCGGGCGATATTTTCCACTCTCGTAGGCGGTCATGCCTTCTTCGGCCAGTTCATAGGCGGTTTTTTCGTCCCGGGCCTGGAACCAGGCGCATCCTGAGAAGGCAAATAAGAAGATCAAGCAAAAAATGGTGTTTTGTTTCATTGGACCCTGTTTTCAATATAGTTTTCCGCGGAATGGGCCGCAATGGCTCCGTCTCCGACGGCGGTGGCGATCTGCCGGAAACTGGTGACCCGCACATCGCCAGCGGCGAAAACGCCGGGGACCGAGGTTTCCATGTCGGCATCCGCATCAATAAACCCGAGTTCGTCCCGCTTGACGGCATCCCCGAGAAAGTCGGCATTGGGCAGGATGCCGATCCAGACGAAAAACGCATCCGTGTGAAGAGAGCGGGCTTCTCCGGTCTTGACGTTCCGAACATGGACCGCTTCCACGCGGTCGAGTCCGCTGACCCCGGTCACCACGGTGTCCCGGAGAATATCGATTTTATCGTTGGCCAGGGCCCGTTCCATAAAAATTTTTTCAGCCCGGAATTGATCCCGCCGGTGAATCAGATACACTTTTTGGGCGAACTTGGTGAGGAAAATGCTCTCTTTGACCGCCGTATCTCCGCCGCCCACGGCGGCCACGACCCGATCCCGGTAAAAAGGTCCGTCGCAGGTGGCGCAGGTGGAGATTCCTTTTCCGAAAAACTGCGCTTCACCCGGCACGCCCAAGCGTTTGGGGCCGGCGCCGGTGGCGATGATCACGGCGTGGGCGGTGATGGTATTGTCGCTGAGTTGAATCTTTTTGATCGGATCGGAAAAATCGACCGACATGGCTTCATCGGATTCGATTTCGAGTCCGAACCGCTCGGCCTGATCGTTCATTCGCTTCACCATCTGAGGACCAGTGATCCCCTCGGGGAAACCCGGGTAATTTTCGATCCAGTCGGTGATTAGAACCTGCCCGCCGAGCAACGATTTTTCAATGAGAACAGCGTTCAGTCGGGCGCGTGCCGCATACAATCCGGCGGTGAGCCCGGCCGGCCCACCGCCGAGAATAACAAGATCATAATCGACGCGGTCCATTTTAAATCAGGCACATTCTACAGGAGTTTGCCGATGGCTTCTTCCAGTTTGGCCTTGGCGACCATGCCGGTAATCTGGTCCGCGACTTCCCCGTCTTGGAAAAAGATGAGGGTCGGAATGGCCCGGATGCCGTACTTGCCCGGCGTGACAGGATTGTCGTCCACATTGCATTTGGCGAATTTGATCTTGTCGCCGTACTCCTTGGAGAGGTCCTCAACCACCGGTCCGATCGCCTTGCAGGGTCCGCACCAAGGGGCCCAGAAATCGACCAGAACCGGCTTGTCGGATTCCAACACTTCGGATTCAAAACTGCTGTCGCTGATTTCCATAATTCCTTCCGCCATAATATTGATATCCTTTCTTTAGGTGAATGGCATTCGAGCTAAAATAAGGAAATTATAGTGACCGGAGACACCCTTGTCAACCGAACATTCGAAGGTTCGAAGGTCATACGAGTTCCTTCTGCCCGATTGACACCCTTTTCGGGTTCTGATACCAGGTATCCGTAATGATTCGACGAACAGGAGGTCGCTCAAATGAAAGACAAAATTCGAATCGGCGCGTTCATATCCGGCGGCGGGTCCAATCTTCAGGCCATTATCGATGCCTGTGAATCGGGAAAGATCAATGGGAAAATGGTGTTCGTGGGCGCCGACCACCCGCAGGCGAAGGGACTGGCGCGGGCGGAGCGCCATTCTATTCCCCGGTTCATCGTCGATTACGGCTCCATTATCGGTCGGTACCGCCGGGATCCCCGGAACATTTCGGTCCCCTTAGATTTCGATCCTGAAGCCATTCGGGCCAAACAGCATCTGTTTCATGCAGATGCCGATCCGGCCCGGGTGGAGGGCTTTTTTCGGACTCGGGCGGCTGCCGAGGCGGCATTGCTGCATGAGATGGCCGCTTATCCGTTCGATCTTCTGGTGCTGGCCGGTTTTATGCGGAACCTGACGCCCTATTTTATCGACCGGGTCAATACCGATCCCGACCATCCCCGCATCATGAACATTCATCCGGCCCTGCTGCCGGCCTTTCCCGGTGTGGACGGCTACGGAGACACCTACCGGTACGGCTGTAAGATCGGCGGATGCACGGTCCATTTCATCGATTACGGAGAGGATTCCGGGCCCATCATCGGGCAGCGGGCGTTTCCTATTGAAGAAGGGGAGAGCCTGGATGAGGTCCGTGAAAAAGGGCTAAAGGAAGAATGGAAGCTTTATCCGGAGTGCATTCGGCTGTTTTCCGAAGGCCGTCTGAAGCTTGTCCGACGAGACGTTTCGAATCAGGATCATTCAGGGCCGAATTCCGCCCCGCGGGAACGGGTCCACGTTCAGGTATTGAAGTAAGTTTCTGCTAAAAGCCGCCGGATCGGTTGTTCGCAATCGGTAAACGGTTGGACCGGGAACATGGAAAAGCCCCCGGCCTGAAGGTCCGGGGGCTTTTTGAAAATACCGGATAATCGGATTCAGACCTTGACCTGAGCCGCCAATTCCATTCCCAATTCCAGAGCCTGTCGGTTCATGTCTAAAAATCCGGCGGGGATCCGTTTTTCCAGAACTTTGAGAATCGAATCGGACGCCACTACCTGAGTCAGCCCGATGACCACCCCCAGCATGCAGATATTGAAGACGATCGGTTTGCCGATGCGCTCCATTACTGTCTGATACATGGGCGCCTGCACCTGCTGGGCATCCACTTTGGTGTAGGTTTTCACGAATCGGGAGTCGATAATCAGGGTGCCGCCCGGGCGAATGATGGGATAGAATTTGGTGTATGCCTCCTGGGTAAGACAGACCAGGACATTGGGCTGGGTCACCTTGGGATAGTGAATTTCGGTATCCGCGATGATCACATCCGACCGGGTCGCACCGCCCCGGGCCTCGGGGCCGTAAACCTGAGACTGGGTGGCGATCAGGTTGTCATACAGAACCGCCGCCTCCGCCAAAATGATCGCGGCGGTGATGACCCCCTGACCTCCGGAGCCTGAAAAAACCAATCGACATCTTTCCATTACGAACGCCCTTTCATCGCGGTTTCGATCACTTTGTCATACTCGCTGCAGTATTCGGGTAAATCCTTTCTTACAAAAACCCCCCGTTCGAGCAGGTCCGGATTTTCCGCTTTGGCTTTGGAACCGATGGGGGTGGTGTTCTTTTTATAATACTCCATCATATCCGCCGCGCTGCCCAATTTATTTTTCCGACCGAAATAGGTGGGGCACTGGGTCAGCACCTCTACCACCGAAAACCCGTCATGCAGAATCGCCTCTTTGAGAATTTTGGTCATCTGCTGGGCATGGTAGGTGGTGGTGCGGGCCACGTAGGTGGCGCCGGCCGCTTTGGACAGCTCCACGATATCGAAGTCATGGTCGATATTGGTGTAGGGGGCGGTGGTGGCAATGGCGCCGTATCCGGAAAGCGGGGAATACTGCCCGCCGGTCATGCCGTAGATTCGATTGTTCATGACCACCGCCGTCATGGCGATGTTCCGCCGGGCCGCATGGATGAAGTGATTTCCACCGATGGCCAGGGCGTCGCCGTCGCCCATGGGGACGATCACGTTCAGCTCGGGCTGGCTCATCTTCACTCCGGTGGCGAATGCCAGAGCCCGACCGTGGAGGGTGTGCAGAGAGTGAAAATCCACATACCCCGAGATTCGGGAGGAGCACCCGATGCCGGAGACCATGACGATTTCATTTTTGCTGAAGCCCAGTTCTTCCACTGCCCGCAACATGCTGTTGAGGACAATGCCGTGACCGCATCCCGGACACCACATGTGCGGAAAAAATTTCTGTCGAAGATAGTCTTTGATCGCCATATCCTCTTAAACTCCCTTTCCTTGGATGAGCCGAAGGATGTTTTTGATGTCGGTAGGGGTGATGAAGACGCCGTCGATGCGGTTGGCCAGGACCACCCGTTCGGGATGATGGACCGCCCGTTTCACCGCCCGAAGCACCTGCCCCATATTCATTTCCACCACCACGATATGCCTGGCTTTTTCGCATTTTTCCTCCACCAGGCCGTAGGGAAAGGGCCAGATGGTCTGAAGTTCCAGAAGCCCCAGACGTTCCCCCCGGGCCCGTCGGTTTTCCACGATATGAAGGGCGGAGCGGGCCGATGATCCATAGGAGATCAGAATCGTGCGGGCGTCCTCCAGGTAATACTCCTTGTACCGGGTGATGGTGTCGACGTTGTTTTTGATCTTGTCCACCAGGTGGCGGAGCAGACCGTGGACCACGCTGGGGTTGTTGGACGGAAATCCCCACATGTCGTGAACCAGACCGGTGACGTTATAGCGATGCTGGCCTCCGAAATCGGACATGGGAAGCCGTCCGTCCTCCCGGGGCAGGTAGGGGTGATAATCGATGCCGGCCTTGACCGAAGTCCTGAGGCGGCCCACCACCGGGATTTCCCCGGGTTCCGGAATGGTCAGCCGTTCCCGCATGTGGCCGATCACTTCGTCGAACAGAAGGATCACCGGCGTCCGGTAAGTTTCGGCCATGTTGAAAGCATCCACTGTGATACTGAAGACATCCTGGTGGTTGGATGCGGTGAGCGCGATAATGGCATGGTCGCCATGGGCTCCCCAACGGGCCTGGTAGACATCCCCCTGGCTCGGGGCGGTGGGAAGACCGGTGGAGGGCCCGCCTCTCATCACGTTGACGATCACACAGGGGATTTCCGCCATAATGGCATAGCCGAGCCCCTCCTGCATGAGCGAAAATCCGGGTCCGCTGGTGGCGGTCATGACCTTGTGGCCGGTCAGGGAGGCCCCGATGATGGCGCAGATGGATGAGATTTCATCCTCCATCTGAATGAACTTGCCGCCGATCTGGGGCAGCCGGTAGGACATATGTTCCGCCACCTCGGTGGAGGGCGTAATGGGGTAACCCGCAAAAAAATCGAGCCCCGCATACAGGGCCGCTTCCACGCATGCTTCGTTTCCTTGGACAAATTTGATATTTCCGTCCGTCATTATTCGGAATCTCCCTCCTCCGTGAGGACCTCTACAGCGAGATCCGGGCAGCGGATTTCGCATTGTCTGCAGCAGATGCAGTCTTGGGGGCGTGCTGCGTACACCTTTTCCTCTTCATCGAGTTCCAATGCTTTGGTGGGGCAGAAATGGACGCAGATGCCGCATCCCTTGCACCAGGTTCGCTCGATGCGGTGTTCCTTTAGTTGATGTTTTTTTTTGGCCATTCACCATACCTCATTTATGAGTAAGCCGGTTCCAGGTCCGGGGCTTCATTTATCTTCCAAT
>JAABSQ010000121.1 GCA_011390315.1 Desulfobacteraceae bacterium | reverse complement strand
GGTGGTGGCTTTCTGGACCGTTTCTCCGCCCCGTCTTTCCACGCCGTACTTCACGGTCACCCGCCTGGAAAGCTCTTTTCCCACCGTGACCCGGATCTCGTCCTCCCCGTCCGCTTCACCGGTTTTTCCGTTTTCACCTTCCGTGTAATCGAGTTCGACATCCAAACCGGTGGATTTTTTGATATCTTCCTGAAATTTATTGGAGATGATCCCGGCCAGAAGCTCCTTGGGCGACCTGGAGCCGCCTCCGTCGCCTTGGACCAGTTCCCGGGTGGTCTTGCCCAGAGCCAGCAGGGAGAGGATGTCGGCGTCCTCCTCGGGCGGGTCGGAGGAGAGCTTGAAATTGAGGTTGTCCGGGGCGCCGGAAATATGAAGGGTGATGGTCCATTTTCGAACATCGGATACCGCCGCCACATCGATGGTGGGCTCGATTCGATAGGGATTGACGAAATCGACGACTCCCTTTTCGACCTCGAATTCGGTGTTCTGATAAGAGATGGTCCCCTCGGCGATTTCGGCCCGTCCGCTCACCCGGGGCTGGTTGAGACCGCCTTGAATGCGAAGCGCCGGTTTGAGGCTGAGCAGGGCGATGTTGTTGTCCACCATCAGCGGATTTCGAGACTGGACCGTGATATCCAGGGCCAGGTTTTTCAAATACGGCGCCTCGATGGGTTCGGTTTCCCGGGGGGCTGATGCTTGCCGGGTTCGCTGGCCGATGTCGCCGATTTTCTGAAGCAGATTCAGCTTCACATCCTTGTAATAGAGGCCGTCGAGGAGGACCACCTCTCCCGAGAGGCGGGACTTGTCCGGGGCGCCTTCCAGGGCCAGGTCGGTGTTGAGGAGAAGGTTGAGGGTATCGGGAACCTGGATGGGCAGGGTCCGGGCGGAGAATTCGACCTGAGCCCGGCCCGGCTGAAAATCCTTCAGCTCGATGTTCCCGTCCAAACTAAAGCGGCCGTCGTCCAGTTTTCCGTCGATATCATTCAAGGTGACCGCCTCCCGAGTGATCTGAATTCTGCCGTTGAGATCATGGAGTTTCTGCATCAGTTCCGGTACGGTCAGGCCGATCTGTTTGAGAACGATATCGGCTTCCAGGTCTGGTTTTTCCAGGCTCCCTTCCAATCGGGCGGAGAGGCCGACATCTCCGGTAAAACCGGTGAGGTCCGGGGCGAAGGCTTCGGCCACCCGGACCGGAATGTTCCCCTGAGCCGCCAGGGAGAGCCCGCCGTCCAGGCTGCCGCTTCCCTGAAGATCGAGATAGCCGTCCTCCAGAAGTACCAGACGGTTTTCGGGCAGGGTGATCCGTCCTTCTTCAAAGGAGGCCCGAAAGTCCCGGGTTTTCACCAGCTCCGTTCCCTTCATGGAAATCGACAGCCGGGGAAGGTCGGTGGAGGCGCGGATCTTCTCCGGAGCGGCGGCATTTCCGGTTGCTTCAAGCTTTCCGGTGATCGTTCCGCTCATTTCATCCCGGCCGGCCAGGCGAAAATAAGGGGTCAGATCGGTCTCCTTGAACAAGGCGGTGAGTGAAAATTCCCTGCTCTCCAGATGGTATTCGGCATTGAGATTGAAATTGAGGTTTCCGGTAATGCGGGCCACCTGGTCCTGAATTTCCATTTCAAGCTTCAGCTCCTCCAGGCTCTGTTCATTGATCCGAACCCCGAAAAGGGTGATTTCTCCGTCCAGCCGGGGTTTTTCGAAACTCCCCTTGCCGGCCAGATGGAAAGCGACCTTTCCGTTCCCGAAATCCTGGTCCTGGAGCGGTCCGATCCGGTTCAGGGAGATGCCGTCGGTGTGAGTCCGAAGGTCGTACCGTTTCTGAAGGGAGATCCATCCGTCGGTCCGGATGTTTTCCCCCGGGGCCATGGCGATGAGAAAGGGTTCCATGTGGACCTTTTCCCCGTCCAGCCGTGATTCCAATTGAACCCCGTCCAGTTTCTGGACACCGAGATCCAGCTGACCTCCGGTCAAGGCGAGGGTTCCTCGAGGATGATAAAAGCTGCCGCCGAGGTCTCCTTTCAGGGCCAGACGGCCGGTCATGCCCTGAATGAAATCCTGAAGATAGAGGGCCCCCTCGGTCACCTGAAGATCGAATTCGGGATCTTTCAAAGGCGTCAGCGTCTTCGGGTCCAGAAGCTGGGCCGTGCCGGTGATGTTGAGATTGGAGCTGCCGTTTTCGAGGGTGAACGGGGTCAGCCGAAGCCGTCCGTCGGCGAATCGCAGCTCGGCTTTCAGATCGCCGATGGGGTGGCCTTGGGCTGCAAGACCGTCTCCCTGGAGCATCACCCGGGCTGCGGGACCTTTGAGATCGCCCCGGGCGCTGCCCTGAATCGTAAGGGTTCCCTGAAGATCTTCCCTGAAATCGGCGAGATGAACGGCGCCCTCCTCGACGGCGATGTCAAAGGCCGGGTTTTCCAGCGGCTGAAAGGTGTCGGAATCGAGGAGTCGGGCGGTGCCGCTGACCTGGAGAGCCGATTGTTGATTCCGCAAGGCCATTTTCCGAATGGTCAGAAGGCCCCGGGCCAGCGCCAGGTCGGCCTTCAGATTTCCGATTCGGGTGTCCCCCCGGGCCAGGTCTTCGCCCGTCAGGGTAAGGTCCGCCGAGGGCGCCAGGAGACGGCCCGCCAGGTCGAGATTGCCGGTCAGGCTTCCTTGGAAATCGATGGTTTCCACGAAATCCTGAGCCTCGAGATTTTGAAAGGCGATGTTGAGCTCGGCCGGCATGGCCGAATTGAAATGGGCAAACCCGTTGTCGAAGAGACGCAAGGTACCGCTGAGGCTCAGGCGTGATCCCCGGTTTTGGACGGTCAACCCGGAGATGTCAACAAGGCCGGATTTTTGCAGAACCGCATCCAGAGACACATCGCCGATGGCGATATCCTCAAATCGGAGGTTTTCGCCCTGAAGATCGGTATCCGCCGCCAGCTGAACCACCGGCCCGAAGACATCGGCCGAGAGGGTCGCCTTCCCGGAAAAACCCGGCGCCTGAAGCGGGGTCAGGATCTGGGCCAGATCGGGGGTCTCCACCCGCAGATTCATATCCAGGGCGTTGGCGAACAGGTCGTAGTCTCCGTTCAAGCGAATCAAGGTTTCCCGAGTGTTGAGATCGAGGGGGGTGACGGTGATTTTACCGTCCGCAAAATCCGCCTTTCCCGTGAGTCTCACCGGAATGGGGGAGAGAACGTCCTGAACGGCGAAGTTTTCGGAAGACAGGTCGAGGTCCGCCCGGGCGGTCAATGTTTGCGGAGAGATGCCGCTGCCTTTCAAATCGATTCGGGTGCGGATGTCCCCTGCCAGAACATCCTCGGTCCAGGGAAGTTGGTTCAAGGCGGCGCCGGTTCCCTCCAGGCCCAGTTGATAGGAGACGGCGTCCACATCGGTCGGTCCGCTCAGCAATCCGTTCGGGAAGGCTTTTCGCAGGTCGATAATGCCTTCTCCCGTGATTTTTCCCAGGACGGAGGCCAAAGCCAGTTTTTCAATCGCAACCACCCGGTCTTCCAGACGACTCTCAACATCGACCTGATCAACCGGAATGCCGGCCAGTTCGCCGCCGCCATAGGTGACCGACAGAATAGCGTTTAAATTTTTCGAAGGGCCGGATGCGGTCAGTGTGAGTTGAAGCGGCCCGGACAGCCCTGTATCCAATTGCAGCATGGGCTTCAGATCCGCCAGATCGAGATCGAGGTCGAGACGAAGATTCACTTCGGGTTCGGCAAACAGCCGGTTTACATCGCCGGAGATCTGCAAGGAAGGGCCGTCGGTCTTGATATCGACTTCCAAGGGGGTCAATCGCCCGTCCTGAAGGGCGGTTTCCACCCGGAACCGTTCAAGCCGGGTGTGTACACCCCCCATATCGATTTCGCCGTCTGCCATGGAAAGGCGGATGCGGCCGGTCTTTTCATTTAAATTTCCGTCCTGAACCGAAAAATCGATATTCGCGAGGGTGATTTGATTTTTTTGTCCATCGCCGGGGTCCATACGGTAGCGGAAAAAGCCGTCGGTCAGCTGGAAATTATCCACCCGGACATTGCTGATAAAGCCCTCTCCGTTTTGAGTTTCTTTCGGCGTTTCCCCGTCGGTTCGCGCCTCGGTGAAGGCTCGCACCAGGTTGAGGTCGCCGGATTCATTGCGCTCCAGCCATACCTCCGGGTGATCCAGTTCCGCTGTTTCGATTGAAACAACCCCGCGGGCCAGAGCGGCCGTGGAGATATTCAAAAAAAGCCGATCCGCGGAAATAATCTTAGCGCCGTCGGGTCCGGAAACGACCGCGCCGGTTAATTCCACGCGACCCCCGAAGGGAGAAATTCGAAGCCCATCCCAGGCGATTTCACCGGGGATCGCCCCGTTGATTCGGTTCCGGACCATCCGCTGACCCGGGGCGGACCCGAGATAGAGGGCTGCGCCGATGATCACCAGCAGAATGAGGCCAAAAAAAACACCGATGCCTAGAAATATTTTTTTTCTTTTTGGATATGCCGTCATGGTTGCGTTTCGGTCCGATTCCTGATGGTCGATAAAGGCGGATTTTGTTGATTCATATCATTTTTGGGAAAAAAATAAAATATCTTTTCGCATATACCGAGAAAGGGAAAAATTCAAAATTTTTTCTTTGAACATTTTTCCGTCAGCGTATATAACAATAGACAAGAATTTTCCATATTCAAATCTAATTGTTCTCCAGGCTCAGTCATATCGCAAAGCAGGTGATGTAATGGTAATGATGAACGCCCAGAAAAAGGCCATCGATGCGGTCACCATCATGAACGTGGCGATGACCAATATTCGTCTGTACCCGCCCAGCGCCGCCATCATCCGGAATTCCGTCAACCGGGTGTATCAGGTCCTGACCGACATTCTGAAGCACGAAAACTCGGTCGTCTATGCCGAATCCGGTAAAAATTATATCATCTGCGGCCGTTTTTTCAGCGAACAGGACCAGCGGCGGTATCCCCATGCCCGGGCCTTTCTGGAGCTGTTGAGCAAATTTGGAATTAGAAGTGTCTCTTTTGAAAAGCGATTGACCAAACCGGAAGTTAAGACCTTTCTAAACATTGTCAGCAAAAATCCCGAGGAAATCGATAAGGAAATGGGGTTGAAGGGGGCCCTGGAACAGGAAAAGCTGCCCAACATCATCATCGACCACAAGGTGTATGTAGTGGTGGACCGGGACCAGCAGATCGTGGCCGGGCTGGACATCAGAGACGGGGAAATCATTCGATTTTTGACCGGCGATCAGGCCTTGGCCGCCGAGGACCTTCAGCGGATCAGAGAGTTGGCCCGGGACCCCCGGTGGATCCATCAGGTGTTCCAGGCGGGGCTGGCCTATGTGATGCGGCGAAAGGAATGGAAGTCCTATGAAAAACTCTCCGAAATCGTCCTGCATATGATTCAGACGATCGAAGAGATCTCGGGTGAACCCGATAAAGAAAAGGTCTCCCGGGAGCTGGCCCGCTCCATCGCCGGGTTGGAAGACGATATGCTGGTGCTGGTGCTGAGCCAGAACATCGAGGGGATGTTCAGCAATCGGCTCTTCGACCATGTCATCGATGTCCTGGATGACGATAAATTCGAGCGGCTGGCCGCCAAGCTCAAACAGATCGACGGAAAGGCCGTGGTCAAACGGGAAAACCCGAATGCGGCGGCGCCCAAACAGAAAGCCGCCGACCAGGCCTATTCCTTTATGATGCGGTCCGGAAAAGGGGGCCGACTGGCGGACCGCATTCAGCGCCGAATGGAAGAAGAAAGGCGGCGAATGCGGCAGCGGGAGGCGGAGCTGAAGGCCGCCCTTCACCGGATCCTTCAAGGAGAGGAGTCTCCTTTCTTAAAAGAACAGGTGATGGAGGCGCTTCCCGAGTACATCGGCCGGCTTTTCAAGGCGGGAAAGGGCGAAGTCGCCGTCGCCATTCTTCAGAAATTGAGCCAGAAACTCTGCCATGATGATCCTGAAATCCGCAAATCGGTGTCTCTGGCCCTCTCGTTTATCGGCCGGATGCTGCTGTCGGAGGGCCGGAATGAGGTGATGGTCAAAATCCTTCCCGATCTGCTTCAATGGATGAAGATGGAGACCGGCCCCCCCACCATCGCCTACAAGGGAATCGCCACTCAGCTTCAGGAACTGGCTCAGAAGTTGATCGAGGACCGAAGCCTTCTCGAATGCAATGCCATTCTGGAAACATTCAACCGGATGCAGTACGGAGAAAAAGACCGGGACGAGGGCATCCGCCGAATGGCCGAAGCGGCGCTTCGGGATATCGCCACCGAGGGGGTTCTGGATATGCTGTTTCAGGAACTTCAATCATCGGTGGAGGAGCGCCGAAAACAAGCGGTCCGGGGGCTGATTCAGTTGGGCGGGATCGCCATTGAACGGCTGCTGGATATTCTTCAGGAGAGCCGGGACATGGCCGAACGGGTCCGCATTCTCAACCTGGTCTCTGAAATGGGGGAGACCGCCGTCCCGATGCTGGTGAAAAAGATTCGGGAGTCGGGGCCCTGGTATTACTTGCGCAATCTGATCCTGATGCTGGGCAAGGTCGGAACCGAAAAGGAGGTGGCGGTTTTGCAGCCCTATCTGAAACATGAAGATTTCCGGGTTCAGCGGGAGGCGGTCAACAGCATCTACAGCATCGGCGGAAAGTTCAGAGGCCCCACCCTGCTGGCCGCCCTCGGGGATGCGGATGAGCGGCTCAAGATCGGTATCGTGGACATGCTCGGAGCCCTGGAGTACGAGAATGCCGTGGATCGGTTGCTGGAGATGTTTGAATCGAAAGCTTTCTTCTCCAAAAAGGCGGATGAAAAACTCAAGGAAAAGATCTGTTCCGCTCTGGGGCGGATCGGGTCTGAAAAGGCGGTTCCGGTGCTGCGGGCCGTTGCGGAACAAAAAAGCCTGCTGGGGATCAGGAGCTACCCGGAGCCGATTCGAGAGGCGGCTTCCACCGCGTTGATTCGTATCCACAATGCCCAGCTGCGCAAAAAAGAGTTCCAGGATGAGGGCTTCAAAAAAACCCGAATCGGCGAGGAAGGCCGGCCCGCTCCGAATCTGCCGCCGGTTTCCCCTGTCATCCCTCAAGGCCTCAAAAACCAAACCTCACCGGCGGAGGCGCCTTCAACGGAATCGGAGGCCGGGGTCCGGGCCATCGATTTTTCGCTGCCTTCCACCCCTTCGGACAAGACCGTAAAGCGAAACAACGACACCATCGAGGAGACCGCCGTCTCCCTCTTGTACAAAGCCATCGTGGCGCATGCCCGCAAAAAGGAGTTCAAAGAGGCCGAGGCCCTTCGCCAGCAGTTGATCGACACCGATGCCATGGCCCTCACCGAAATCATCCGCGCGGGGGAGATCATCGAGGCCATGAAAAGCGATGCCGGCGATATCGAGCCGGACCATCTGGAGATCTGGTCCGATCTCTATGACAGCCTCACCCCCGAGGAGGCGGACGGCCTCTATTACGCCATGGAGGAGGGGCTTTACGAGGCGGATGAGCCGGTGTTTCAGCAGGGGGCCCGCAACGACCGCCTGATTTTTATTCGGCAGGGCCAGCTTCGGCAGGTGTTCAGCCGGGGAGAGCGGGAGATGTTGATCCAAACGGTGGGCAAAGGAGATATCGTGGGGGAGGATACTTTTTTTTCATTTTCGGTCTGCACCACCTCCCTGGTGGCGCTTTCACTGACCAAAGTCAATTTTATCGAAAAGAAGGTCCTGGAAAAATGGAGCCGGAAGTTTCCCGCTCTGGAATCCAAGCTCCACGACTATTGCCTTCGGCAGGTGAAATTACATGAAATTTTACAGAATAAGGGCATGGATCGACGGCAGCAGAAACGGGTCGATCTCACCGGGATCGCATCCATTCACCTGTTGTCGCCGGACGGGAAGCCGACCGGGAAAACCTTTCGAGGCGGGCTGTTGGATATTTCCCGGGGCGGGTTGTCCTTTTTAATCAAGACCGCCAATCCCAAGAATGTCAGTCTGCTCTTGGGCCGCAAGCTGGGCATGCAGTTTGAAATCCCCAAACCGCTGATGCGAGCCCTTCAATTGAACTGGAAAATCCCGCCGGAAAATCCCCGGATTCAAATCCGGCGGATCGGCACGGTCATCGGGGTGACCCACCGTCGGGAGGAGGATTACTCGGTCCACCTCCGGTTCGAGGAGGGCCTCGATCAGGCTGTTCCCGGACCGGCATCAGCGCCGGCACAGACTCAGGCCTCGGCGGCGCCGGCCCGAACCCGGCGGGTGGTGGGAAAATGAGGTATTTACTGATCTTCTGGTTGTTCTGCGCCGGGTCACCGGCCTTCGCCCAAAACGGGCGGGCCCCGGTGAGCGAGGCCACCGAAGCCTGCCTGGGATGCCATTCCTCCCTTCATCCGGGGATCGTGGAGGAATGGCAGAAGAGCCGACATGCCCGGATCAGCCCGGCCGAGGGGATGGCCATCAAGGGCCGGGCCGCCCGGATTTCGGCGGAAACGATACCCGAGCGGCTGAAAAAGACCTCGGTGGGATGCGCCGAATGCCATACCCTGAGGCCGGACGCCCATGCCGACACCTTCGAGCACAACGGCGCGGCGGTCCATGTGGTGGTCAGTCCCGGAGACTGCGCGGTCTGTCACCCGGTGGAGGCCGACCAGTACGAAGAGAACATCATGTCCCACGCCCGAAAGAATCTGACCGACAATCCGGTTTTTCAGGATCTTGAGCAGACCATTATCGGGATGCCGGATTTTCATGACGGAAAGCTGGCGTACCGGGAATCGGCCTCGGAAACCCGGGCCGAGGCCTGTTACTACTGCCACGGCACCCGTTTGCGTTTTCAGGGGCTGAGCCGGCGGGAGACGGTCATGGGTGAGATGACCTTCCCCGGAATCGCGGGATGGCCCAACCAGGGGGTCGGACGGGTCAACCTGGACGGCACCCGGGGCTCCTGCGCCGCCTGCCACACCCGCCACGCCTTTGCCATCGAAGTCGCCCGCCGACCCCACACCTGCAAAGAGTGCCATGTGGGGCCGGATGTGCCCGCTTACAAGGTCTACAGCGCCAGCAAGCACGGCGCCATCTATTCCAGTCAGGGCCAAGACTGGGAGTTTTCCACCGTCCCCTGGGCCGTGGGCAAGGATTTCAACGCCCCTACCTGCGCCGCCTGCCACATCAGCCTGCTGATCAACACCGACGGGGTGACGGTGGCCGAGCGGACCCACGCCATGAAGGAGCGCCTTCCCTGGCGGATTTTCGGCCTCATCTACGCCCACCCCCACCCCCAGTCGCCGGATACCACCCGAATCCGCAACCGGGAGGGCAATCCCCTGCCCACCGATTTCGACGGCGGATACGCCTCGGAATATCTGATCGACGGGGCCGAGCAGGAGCGCCGAACTCAGACCATGCAGGCGGTCTGCCTGAGCTGCCACAGCACCCCCTGGGTGGAGGGCCACTGGCGCCGGTTTGAACATACCATTCGGGAAACCAACGCCCGGGTGCTGACCGGAACCCGGATTATGTCCGAGATCTGGAATCGGGGGTTCGCTGAAGGCTTGGACCGGGGGGAAAGCCCCTTTGATGAATCCGTGGAGCGGCTCTGGAGCGAAACCTGGCTGTTTTACGCCAACACCATTCGATTCGCATCAGCCATGGCCGGGGGCGGAGACTATGGCGTATTCGCCGACGGCCGTCATGCGCTCTCCCGACGGATTCAGGAGCTGCACGATTGGCTGGCGCTTCGAAAGCGGCTCTTTCCCCTGAAAACGCCCATCGCGGGTCCCTTCCCGGAGCCGAATGAGCGGTTCGGGGAGATCGAAGCGGTTCCCCCTTACGCCGATTCGGAAGAACCGCTTGCCAGGTTTTTCAGGTAAGAGACGATTTCCCAGGAAAATTCGGGCCAGCAGGGCAGAAGGGCGTTGTTGGTGAAGACCGGGTCTGCGGCCAGGTCATACCGGGAGACCGCCCGGGCCCGGTCCCACAGGCCGGTATGGGGGATGGGGGTGTAATAGGCCGGCACCGGCGTGACCCCGCTCTCCCGGACGATTCCGATAGAGCGGGCCACCGCATTCAGGGTCTGGTCGGGCAACCCGGCCAGCAGATAGGCGCCGACCGCCCCGGCATCAAACCCCGCATGTAAAAGGCGTCCGATCGCCTTTTTGAACTCCGCTTCGGTCACCTTCCGATCCAGGCGGCTTCCTTCCTCGAATGCCGCCGTCTCCAGGCCGAGGCGGAGGGTTTCAAACCCCGCCGTTCGCATCAGGTCGGCCAGTTCCTCACTGATTTCCCGAATGTGAATCGCATTGGGGGTGTGAAAACGGATGCCCATTCCCGAATCGATCACCGCCTTCAGCAGCGGAATGATGTGGTGATCCGGATGAACCAGCAGGGCGTCGTCATAGAAGACGAAATCCCGGACGCCATACTCCTCATGCCGGTGGCGGATCTCGGCCATCACCCTTTCAGGAGAGCGGACCCGCCGTTTCGGTTCCAGAAATCGGGAGGCGCAGTAGGCGCAGGCGAACGGACATCCCCGGGAGGTCAGCAGCGGGGCAAAGGGAATGGTGTGCTGGAGATCCAGGGCGGGATCGGGCCAGGCGTCCGGATTCTTGGGATCGAACCGCGGCTCGATGGAATACCCGGTGTGAAATGCGATCAGATCCAGGATGTTCAGGATATCGGTTCCGGGGATCACCCGATCGGCGCCGGATACCGTCTCGGCGTGGTCCCGGCAGAGGGTGGCATAGATCCCGCCCAGAAGGACGGGCGCTTCGGGATAGACCTGCCGAATCAACTGAATCGTCTCCTGAAGCCCGGGATACCAGTAGGTCATAAGGGAGGTGACCAGAATCAGATCCGGTTCGGGAACGGCCTGCAGATCTTCTCTGAACCATTCCGGATCGATGCCGTAGCGGCAGAAGTGCCGGGGAATGTCCGTCAACCCGCCCGGATGGGGAAGGCGGGTTTTACGATACGGACCTCGGCCGTGTCGGGCCTTCGGATTCGAGGGCGGCGCTTTCGGGTGGAACCGGTCCAGGCAATCGAGGTAGTCGACTCCTATTCCATGTTCCCGCAGGACGGCTGCAACAGTGAGCAGACCCAGGGGCCTGGCCCAGAAATCATAGGCCGCAAAATCGTGAATCCACGGGTTGACCAGGAGAATGCGGGGGGCGGAGCGGGATTTCAAACAGGCGGCCGGATCAGTCGGTATCCGCCTCCGGAAAATACTGCATCGAGGTCTTTTTCAGCTCATGCCGGCTGAAAAGCAGCTGGTAGATGTCGACCCCCGATTCCAGGGAGAGCCGGCGGGCGATCGCTCGACAGGTGGCCTCATCCCTGGCGTGGATCATGGTATAGAGGTTGAAAGGCCACAGGGGATTGGGGTCCCGCCGATAGCAGTGGGTGACTTCGCTGAAAGAGGCCATGGTACGCCCCGCCTTTTCGATCCGTTTTTCATCCACCTGCCAGGCCACCATGGCATTGGCCCGGAAACCCGATTTCTGATGGCGAAGCGTGGCGCCGAACCGGCGGATGATCCCCCGGTCTCGCAAATCTTTCAATATATTCAGCAAAGTCTCTTCTTCGATCTCCAGTTTTCGGGCGATTTCAAGAAACGGCCGTTCTGAAATGGGGATATCGCCCTGAAGAGACGCCACCACCTTCTGTTCGAGTTCGGTCAGCATGTCGATTGATATATGCGGTTTATCGAGAAAAATCAAGCCATTTTCGATGCGGGCAAATAGACGCCCCGGTTTTTTTCAGCGCACCCGGCAGCCGGCCCCATATTCCTTTGTGATCGGCGGAAATAAAGTGCGAAAACCGATTGCTTTTTACCGCCGATCGATGAGATTGTTAGATGCGATTTGTTAAATGATAACTCCTGATTAGCAGGAACAGCGCGGCATCACCGCCGTGAGAGGCGAAAGGGCTCGACACACCCATGCTGGAGGACCTTCACGGTCAAATCGAACGGATCACTTATACCAACGAGGAGAACGGGTACACCGTCGCCAAAGTGAAGATCAAGGGGCGCCGGGATCTGGTGACGGTGGTGGGCAATCTGATGTCGCCCATGCCCGGGGAAATCATCGCCATGAAAGGGGAGTGGGCCAACCACCCCCGGTACGGGGAACAGTTCAAGCTGACCTCCTACCGGACATCGGTGCCGGCGACGGTCTACGGCATTCGAAAATACCTCGGCTCCGGGCTCATCAAGGGAGTGGGACCGAGAATCGCCGAACGGATCGTGAAAAAATTCGGCGAGAAGACCCTGGATGTCATCGAAGAAAACATCGATCATCTGACCGCGGTGGAGGGGATCGGCGCCAAACGGATCGCCATGATCAGCCGGGCCTGGCAGGATCAGAAGGAGATTCGGGAGGTGATGCTCTTCCTTCAGAGCCACGGGGTCAGCTCCGGATACGCCACCAAGATCTTCAAGCAGTATGCCGAACGGTCCATCGAGGTGGTTCGGGAAAATCCCTACCGGCTGGCCACCGATATCTTCGGAATCGGCTTCGTTACCGCCGACCGGATCGCCGAAAAACTCGGGTTTACCAAAGATTCCCCGCTCCGGGCCGAGGCGGGCATTCTGTATGTGCTGAATCAGTTGGCCGAAGAAGGACATGTCTACTATCCCTATATTCCGCTGATTCAGAAATGCCGGGAGATTCTGGATGTGGAGCGGTCCATTCTGGAGGATGCCTTCGGACGGATCGAATCGGACAAGAAGATTCGCATCGAAGACCTGAACGAGGATCTGGATGCCTTTGTGCCCGACCACAAGGCGGTCTACCTGACCCAGTTTCATGTCTGCGAGGTGGGGATCGCCCGCCGGCTCAATATCCTGCTCAATGTACCGGCCGGGGTGTCCCACCCGGACCCCGAGGCGGCCCTTTCCCGGGTCCAGAAACGGCTGGCCATTCGGTTGGCCGAACATCAGGCCGGTGCGGTTCGAAGCGCGCTGGCCCAAAAGGTGATGGTGATCACCGGCGGTCCCGGCACCGGCAAGACCACCATCATCAACGCCATCCTCAAGATCCTCTCGGCCATGGAGGCCAAGGTCTTTCTGGCGGCCCCCACCGGGCGGGCCGCCAAGCGGATGAGCGAGACCACCGGGCACCCGGCCCGCACCATCCACCGGCTTCTCGAATTCAGCCCGGCCAAGGCGGCCTTTGAGAGGAATTATGAACATCCCCTGGACTGCGACGTGCTGATCGTGGACGAAGCCTCCATGATCGATACGGTGCTGATGCACCATCTGCTCAAAGCGGTTCCGGCGGTCGCCTCTCTGATTCTGGTGGGGGATGTGAATCAGCTTCCCTCGGTGGGGGCGGGCAATGTGCTGGAAGACATCATCGCCTCCGGCGCGGTGCCGGTGGCCGCCCTCACCGAGATCTTCCGCCAGGCCCGGGAAAGCCGGATCATCGTCAATGCCCACCGGATCAACCGCGGCAGTATGCCGGTGTACGACGTCCATTCTCCGGAAAACGACTTTTTTTTCATTCAGAAGGAAGACCCCGAAGCGGTCCTGGACATCCTGCTGCGGCTGGTCGGCGAGCGGATTCCCCGCCGTTTCGGGTATGACCCGGTGGACGATGTTCAGGTGCTGACCCCCATGCACAAGGGGCTGGTGGGCGCGGGCAATCTCAATGCACGACTTCAGGAGGCCCTCAACCCGGAAGGAGAGTCGGTGGTCCGGGGGCATCGCACTTACCGGGTCGGGGACAAGGTGATGCAGATCCGGAACAACTACGAAAAAGAAGTCTTCAACGGAGACATCGGCCGGATCATGCGAATCCTTGCCGATCTGCTGGAGGTGGTGATCCGGTATGACGGACGGGATGTGGTCTACGAGTACTCGGATTTGGACGAGGTGGTACTGGCCTATGCGGTGTCGGTCCACAAGGCCCAGGGATCGGAATATCCGGTGGTGGTGATGCCGGTGCTGATTCAGCATTATATGCTGTTGCAGCGGAACCTGATCTATACCGCCGTGACCCGGGGAAGGGAGCTGGTGGTGCTGGTGGGCGCCCGAAAAGCCCTGGCCATTGCGGTGAAAAACGACCGGACCCGGCAGCGGTATACCCGGCTGCGGCATCGCTTGAATGCATAAAAAAAGCGAGCCTTTTCAGGCTCGCTTTCAGGTACCGAACGGGGGGCGGCTCTTATTTGGGCATCAGATCGAACTTGCCGAACCGGGCGCAATTGGTTTCCATGGTTTTTTGGAGGATTTCACAGCCCGCCTCCCAGGCTTTGGTCCAGTCGAGCAGCATGTTGCCCGACTTGTCCGATGTCCATGCGGCCTGATCCCAGAACATCCGCATCATCTTTTCGGTGCGGGATTGAAATACCTCAACGGCATTGAAAGAGGTGTTCATGGCGGTTTTCTGGAAATCGGTCATCTGCTTAACGATCTGGCTCTGATCCATCATCTCTGTCATCTTTTTTTTTCCTCTCGGGTGGTTGTGTGTCGGAAGCATTTTGCGGACCTCCGAAATACTGGCCGAAATCCTTCATCATCTGCTGAAAAACTTCTCCCTGTTTCTTGACTATGTCTTGAAGGGGGGACATCATTTCAGAAGCATCTGCGGCCCCTTTTGCATTGAGAAGCATCTGCTGATGTTTGATCGTCTCTTCCTGATCCCGGCTCTTGACCTTGAGTTTTTCATATTTTTCCACCAGGGCCAGGTGCTCTTCGCTGGAGACGAACCCCATCATGGCCAGGTAGTCTTTAAAGGATTGTTTGAAATCCTTCAAGGCCTTGTCGGATAATTTTTTGTATTCCTCGCTCTGCTCGGGGAGTTTGTTCAGCCCGTAGATCTGTTTGAAAGCGGCATTGAGATCTCCCAACCCGGCATCGGCGGTTCGGTTCCGGTTCTCTCCCATACTGCCGGGAAATCCGGTCTGCAGCCAGTTGAAAAAATCTTTGGACTGCTTTTTGCCCCGGGCCGCGTTAATCAGCATATTTCCCCAAAGTTCCAGAAATTTCTCATCCATAATGTTGTCTCGACCCGAAAACGGGATCTTTAAGCGGCCGGTGTTTTAACGGAGGATTCGGATGAACCCTTCTGATTCTTGGACGCCCTCGTTTTGGCATCGGCCTTTTTTTTGGGTTTGGCTGTCGTTTTTGTCTTCTCCCGGCTTTCAGCGCCTTCTTGTTCCAGGTCCAGCTGAAACCGCACCGGGCCGCGAACATTGTTCTCTCCGAATCGGGTGTGAAGGGCGCACGCCGAGGCGGGGTCCGACCAGGAAGTGGCGATGGCCACATGCCCCTTGGGAAACGGCGACACCTCGGCATCGATATAATCGAGGGGCGCCAGGGCGGTGTTCTTTTCCACCAGATCGTCCCGCTCCCCGTAGCAGATGAGCCATTGGATCTTTTTTTCCCGAAGCCGCTTAAAATTGAGTTCCCGGCCGAAGAGTTTGATGGGCAGTGTGCCGTCCTCCGTGATCGGAGTGGTATAGGAGGCGAAGCTCATTTCGGTGATGCCCAAGGGCAGATCGCTCCGCTCATTCTGAAGCCAGTAATTGAGGGCGGCCGCGGTTTTGCTGATTTTGAGCAGTCGGCCCTTCCGGGGCCGGAACATCATCATGTCCCGAAAGAAGGCGACCATGGGCGCCTCCATCTCGATGGATTTGAGCTTATAGACCCAGCCCATCAAGAGCCCGTCCCCGACTTTATTGCCGTTGGGAAGGGTTTTGGTGCCGTAGAGCAGATCGTTGAAACGCGGCGGCAGATCGTTTAGAAATTCTTTCAGGCCGAGGCTGCGGGTCCCGTCCATAGGAGAAACGCAGGTGATCAGCGCATCCACCAGGCCGTCCAGCTCGCCGGACAGCAGATCGCAGACTGCGGAAAAACCGCCCTGGCAGTATCCGTTGAGGGTCACCGGGTTGCCGTGGCGCGCCTTGATCTTTTCGCAGAAGAATTTGGTATCGAGGGCGTCATCTTCTCCGGTCATGGTCTGAAGCGCAGGGGTGGTGGAGATGTCTTTGAGAATTCGAATATAGGTCGGAATGCCCTGGTTGGCGAAGGCATGGGTATAGCTTCGGTTCTCCTCGGGCAGAAACGCCAGAATATTGGCCCCCAATACGAAAGGGGGAAGAATCAACACCGGCTTGCCGTCTTCCCGCACCTCGACGTTTTCGTCGGTGGGCATGATCTGATAGATGATGAACCGGTCGGTTTCGGCGAATTTGATGTCCCGCCCCCGTTCGAAATGAAACCCGAAGTCCGCCTTCGCTTCTTGAACGGCTTGAGGGAATGTCCGGGTCACCATCTCCATCATTTTGGCCTGGCGGGCTGAAAAGTCTTCGATATTTTCGCCTTCGGCGTCGAACCAGGTATTGAGCATCGCTTCCATCGCGTTGGGCATTTCTTTTTTGGCGTATTCACTCACCACCCGCATACTGGCTATGGCGGCCTTGTTGCTGAGATCCAGGTTGAATGTCCATAATCCGAGATAGGACAGGAAGCTTTCCAGCGGAGAACGACTCATCAACCGCTCTCGTTCGACTTCACTGAAATAGTTGGAGGAAATGACGAGGGGCGTCAGGAATTCGTTGAGATATTTGGTAAAACCGGCACAGTAATTTTGAGTGGCTTGTAAATTGTTCGCAAAAGCCTGGGCCTGGGTCATCATTTTTTCAAAGAGATCCTCGGACCGGGAATTTTCTTGAGAGTCCTTTAAAGTCGGCATCTTACTGTACCTCCGAAAACCGGGTGAATGCTGATCCCGGTAATTAGTATGAAGACCCTCCGGCTTTCAGCGGGGGTCTTTCGTTCAACTTACCCCTATTTTCACTCTGTTTTTTGATTTTTTCAATAAGGTATAGGGTGTAAGTTTTTTCTTGGCGCACCTTATTGCAGAAAATATTTTCGTGTAAATCCCCCGCTTTGTCAACCCGGCTGATGAGGATGCCGGGCATGCCGCCATTTGCCCAAAGCCGGGTTGAAAAGATGCGCAGGGTAAAACCGACCGCAATTACTTGGTCTTCGCCTCGGAAACCGAGAAATATTCTTCCACTTTCTCAAAATTTTTTTCCACCGCTTCCCGGTATTTGGTTCGACCCTCTTTATAGGCGCTGATCCAATTGGCGACCGCCTTTTTTCCTTCTTCCGGCAGCCATTCGGCCTGTTCCAGGAAGGTGTTGACCATTTTTTCGCCCTGCTCCTGCATGGCGGCCATGGCGTTGAAGGAGTTGTCGAAGGTGGTCTTCTGAAAGGTGAGCATCTGCTTAAACATCATTTTCTGATCCATTTCGGTTCTTTTCCTTTTTCATTAATTTGGGGTGGGTATGGGTTGGTATTCAAACGGGCGCATCGGCCGTCGAACGGGTCTATTTTCCTTCGAATAGTTTTTCCAGCTGGGCGTAGCCGTCTTCAACCGATTTTTTGAAATTGTCTCGGGCTTTTTTGTAGGTGCCCATCGATTGTTTCAGGGTCTGTTTGCCTTCTTCGGGCATCCAGGGCATCTGCTCGATGAAGGTTTTGGTCATCTGCTCGGTTTGATCCTGGACCGCGCAGACGGCATTGAAAGAACTTTCGAAAAGACTCTTCTGATACGTCAGCATCTGTTTGGCAATTTGTCCTTGTTCCATGATTTGGCCTCCCTTGTGTGATGTTGTGTAGATGTAAGATGCACCCGTGATCCACGGTGCTGAATACTATAATAGCGACTCGAAGAATTTTGTCAAGAAAAAATATTGCATTGCACAATGGATCGTCAGAAAAATTGGATCGACCTATTATGCTTTGAAAAGCCTTGACATTAAGCGGATTGACTCGATAGAATCGTTTTTCTATTCAAAACCAAAAACGTGATTTTTGTTGCAACGTGTCACGGTCACCTTTTATCTATGGAATTGAGCAATGGATCATAAAAAGGTACTAAAGAAATACCCGAACCGGCGGTTGTACGATACGGACCAAAGCGCCTATGTCACCCTCGAGGATGTGGCGAAAATGATCAAGGATGGGGTTCAGATCGAAGTGATCGATCTGAAAACCAACCAGGATGTCACCGCCTTTATTCTGAGTCAGATCATTATGGAGCGCGCAAAAAAGAACAATGCGCTCTTGCCGGTCTCGCTTCTTCACTTGATCATCCGATTCGGCGAAGACGTCCTCAATGATTTTTTTGAAAAATATCTGGAAAGAATCATCGACAGTTATCTCTATTACAAGAATAATATGGAGGAGCAGTTCACGTCCTACTTGGAAATGGGGATGGACCTGTCCAAGCGAACTGAAAAGAATGTTAAAAAAATGACCCCCTTTCATTATTTTTGGGATCATACCTCATCTGAAAAGGAGAAAAATAAATGAAGGCACTCGTTTTATGGCTTGTTTTTGATCCTCCCCTGCGTTATGGTGGGGTTAAACCTGAAAATCCAATGCGATAGGGTGTGAAGAGATTATCATTCGGGAGGAAACGGAGCAGCTTATGGATGACAACCATCAAACGACCCCCGAGGAAATGTTTTCGTTTTGGATGAAATCGGCCATGGATTTCTGGCAGAACATGGCCACCGTTCAACCGGAGGCATTTACCCCGTTCGGCTTTCCCGGGTTCGCGGATGCCGGGGAAAAAACGAAAAAAGGACCGACCCGTCAGGCCCGAAAGAGTTTTGAGGCCGGCGGCAAGATTTTTCAGTCGCTGATGAAAACCTTCAGCAAACCGGAAAACCTGGACGCCTTGATGAAGGGGATGGATTCGGTCCCGGATCTGACCATGGTGATGATGAAGCAGGCCCTGGAAGGCTACCATGAACTTCAGAAGCAGTTCATGGAGCGGGCGGTCAAGATGGGGCAGCAGGGCAAGGCCTATAATTTCGAAGACATCGACCAGGACACCTTTCGGGCGATACGGGAGCTCTATGAAAAAGAATTCCAAAAATTCCTGAAAGTCCCTTCCCTGGGGCTGACCCGATTCTACCAGGAACGGTTCAATGATTTTTTGGACAAGCACAACCTGTTTCAGACCTCTCTCAGCGAATTCCTCTACATGTTTTATGTGCCGATCGAGAAGACCGCCGCGGTGATGCAGGAAAAGATCGAGGAGATGGCCGAAGCGGGCGAAATCCATGACGACTTCAACCAATATTACAAAATGTGGCTCAAGATACTCGAAGGCCACTACATGACCCTGCTCAAGTCCCCGGAGTACACCCAGGTGATGGACAAGACCATCAGTTCCCTGGTCCAGTACCGGGACGCAAAAGAGGCGTTTGTCTGCGACCTGCTGCAACGGCTGCCCATTCCCACCAATCGGGAGATGGATGAACTTTATAAAGAAATCTATCACCTGAAAAAGAAGGTGAGGGCGCTTTCCAAGCAAGCGGACGGCCGGCCTTCCCCCAAGAAGGGGTAATGGTTTACGGAAAGGAGGAGTCATATGAGCGAACCCAAAATCGCCGTTGATCTGATTCTTAAAAAACTGACCGAGAGCACCGAACAGGCCAAAACCCGGGCCCAAAAAGCCTCGGAGGTGCTGCTGGGTCCATTAGAGACCGATCTCTCAACCACCCCTTTCGAGGTGGTCTATGAAGAGGATCGAATGCGGGTCAAGTATTACAAGCCCGAAAAGGTGGAGCATAAGTATCCGCTCCTGATCGTCTACGCCCTGATCAATCGCGAGACCATGCTCGACCTCCAGCCGGGCCGAAGCGTCATTCAGACCTTTCTGGACAACGGAATCGAGGTCTACATGATCGATTGGGGGTATCCCACCCGAAAGGACCAGTTCCTGACCATCGATGACCACGTCAACATGTATATGGACAATGTGGTCGATTTCATTCTGGACAAGCACGATCTCCCCCACCTGAATCTCATGGGCATCTGCATGGGCGGGGCTTTTTCGGTGATGTATTCGGCGCTGCACCCTGAAAAGATCAAAAACCTGGTCACCACCGTCACCCCCACCAATTTCGACACCGACACCGGTCTGCTTCACATCTGGATGCGAAAAACCCATGCCTATGATATGGGCAGCGCCTACGGCAACATGCCCGGCGACCTGATGAACCTGGGGTTTCTGCTGCTCAATCCGGCCCGCCTCATCATCGACAAATATGTCGGTTTTTTCGAGCATATTGACAACAAGGATTTTGTCGAAAACTTCGTTCGAATGGAGAAGTGGATCTTCGACAGTCCGGATGTGCCCGGGGCCACCTTCCGGCAGTTCATCACGGATTGCTATCAGAAAAACCTGCTGATCCAGAACAAGCTGGAACTGGACGGCAAGCGGGTGGATCTTAAAAAAATCACCATGCCGTTGCTGAACATTTACGGGAAATTCGATCATCTGGTGCCGCCTGAAGCCTGCGAACATCTGACCAAAAAGGTGGGCAGCAAAGACAAAGAGGATATCTGCCTCGATACCGGGCATATCGGCATTTATGTCAGTTCCAAGTGCCAGCGGCTGTTCGCGCCCAAAATCGTCGCCTGGCTCAGGGAACGGGAAGGTACCCCCAAGAAGCCGACCCGGAGCCGAAAAAAGAAGACCCCGTCCACCCGGACTGCCGCCGAAAAGACCGCCTCTGCCGCAGCACCGGTTCAAAAGTCCAGGGCAAAGAAGGGCGAAACCACCCCGACCCGGTCCACCGGGAAAAGCACCAAAAAACAATAGAAGAGGAGACCGCCGATCCTGCGGATTTCTGCGCTATTAAAAAGGACCCATCGAATGCTGTTCGACAAGGAGAGGAAAGATGACCGATAGAAAGGACTACTTCAAGACGTTCTGTATGATCAGTAAGGCATTCGGATCGACATTGAACCGGGATGAACTGCTGGATCTTATTGTTCAAAGCGCCATCGATACCATGAACGGAAAGGCCGCGTGCATCTTTCTGGCCGATCCCCAGAAAGAGGATATGTTCTCTCCTGCCTACCAGAAAGGGCTTTCCGATAATTATCTCCACTCCGATCCCTATCGGGGCAAGGCTATGGTGGACGAACTGGTCAAAAAAGGGTACCTCGTTTTCGACGATATCGCTTCGGATCCCCGGGTGGAAAACAAGGAAGCCAAAAAATCGGAGGGAATCGCATCCATTCTGGTGGTGCCGGTCATGGTGGAGGCCAAGCCGATCGGGGTGCTTTCGCTGTATGCCGCCGAGGTACGGGAGTTTTCAGAGGATGAGATCGAATTTCTGAGCGCTTTGGCGGAGCAGGGCGGCATCGCCATTCAAAATGCCCGGCTGGTGGAAAGGATGCGCCAAAACGCCCTGCTGTTTCACGACCTGGCCGACAGCATCAATTCAAGCCTGGATATTCAGAAGATCCTTCACATCCTGACCGCCGATCTGGCCGAAACCTTCGGCATGAAAGGGGTCAATATCCGTCTCCTGAACAAAGATTCCGGCACACTCGACCTGGTGGCCACCTATGGGTTGAGCGAGGACTTTCTCAACAAGGGGCTGGTCAGCAAAGACAAGAGCGTGAGCGGGGCTCTGGACGGCGAAACGGTGGTGATCCAAAATGCTCAGACCGATCGACGGGTTCAGTATCGGGAGTCCATGAAGAAGGAGGGGATCGTTTCCATGCTCTGCGTTCCCCTCAGGGTCGGGGAAGAGGTCATCGGGGTCATGCGGCTGTGCAGCGAGACGGAGCGGGATTTTCCCGAAGACATGATCATTCTGGTGGAGGCCCTGGCCAGCCAGGGCGGCATCGCCATCCAGAATGCCTCCATGTACCTGAGTCTGCAAGAAGACAAGAAGGATCTGGAACAGGATGTTTTCAGCCATCGCATGTGGTTTTAACGAATACGCAGCGCAAAGGAGACTCCCATGATCGGAAAAACCATCAGTGAAATTCAGGTCGGGGATTCGGCAGAATTCTCAAAAACCGTGTCGGAATCGGATGTGTATCTGTATGCCGGGGTGACCGGCGATCTGAACCCGGCCCATATCAATGAAGCGTATGCGGAAAAAACCTTTTTCAAAACCCGGATCGCCCACGGAATGCTGACCGCCGGATTTATTTCAGCCATTTTGGGGATGCATCTGCCGGGGCCGGGCACCATCTACCTGAAGCAGGAACTCAAGTTTCTGGCGCCGGTCCGCATCGGCGATACCATCACGGCCCGGGCCGAGGTGATCGAGGTGACGGTCGATAAAAACCGGATCCGCCTCGAGACCACCTGCACCAATCAGGACGGCGCCCGGGTGTTGGACGGCGAGGCCATGGTCAGCCCGCCCAAGGCGCCCAAATAGCCGCTTCGGATTTTTCGAACGAGGGACGGAGGCATCGGATTTTTTCCCCGATGATTCCGTCCTTCGTGCGGCAAACCCACCATTCATTTATGGAACCCCTTCCTCATCCGCTACAAAATATTGCCTAAAAAATAGTTCTCCAGACAGCCTTTCAGTTTGATGTCGGAAATGGTTAAAATGTCTTCCTGGCACTCCGGGCAGAGATCGACCCCGTCCATGCAGCAGTGTCGTATCCGGGCCCCGCACTGGGTGCAGGTGGACATAACGAACCGCACCCCGATGCCGTAGACCGGGTGGTCGTCTCCCATCTTTTCGATACACCAGCGGGTATCGGCCAGATAGCTGTCACAGGCCTCGGGCCAATAAGGGTCGGACGCGAAATCCACCAGCTGGATGAGCAGGCCGGCGCCGGGAAAGACCGGGTGGCGGCTTTCAAAATACATTCCGCCCACGCTGCTGTTGTACATCACAGCCTCCCGGAACTGCTTTTTATTGCAATCGGAAAAAAGAATCGGGGCGACATACCGGTTTCGGGCAAAAGCCCGTTGGGTTATGGCGTTCATGAGCACACCTCCTCAGGTGATAATGGGACCATATATACGGGCGGACCCTCGGAGGGATATACGGGCGAAACCTCAGAAGGACCGGAGGCAAAGGGTTTTTGGCAGCGACACCGAACCGGCAAACGGGTGTGTCGGAAACAGATCGGGAAATGAAATTCGTGAATCAGCAGTATATCGAGGCGGGATAACTCAGGAGTGCCCTCAGGTTCAACACATGACGACGCTTATCTCCTTTTGTAAGCAACTGCAAATAAATTGTCAACAAAGAAATGAACCGAGTTTTTCCTGCCCGCACGTTTCCATCGGATATATGCAAAAAGCGTGCCTTTTAAATTTCATGCGGCGTTTTGCAAGCTTATGTAATTACGATGATTTTCGCTTGAATTGAAAAACAGGCAGAGCAGGATGCTGAATCGAAGGTGAATGCCTGTCGGATTATTTTCCACTTCGAAAAAAATATAAAGCCTGTAAAAGCGGACGGGGCCGAAAAAAAAGAAAAAAACGGGCATTATCTTAATAATGCCCGTCCTTGAGATGCCTGGAAGGTCAACCCTTCTGAGCCGCGGTACGGTTTTTGAATCTGGATTTGAGTTTAGGGAAAAGAGCCAGATCGGTATGGGGCAGAAACAGGGCCGCCACATAGTGATCCATGTAGGAGGGGGTTTCCGAGAGTTCGAAATTGGTCATCATTTTGGTGACCTCCACCACATCCCGACGCAACCGGTTGGTCAGGGCCGCCATTCGGGCCCCCATCAGAGAGGCGTTTCCGAAAAAGGTGATCTTGTTCGGGTCCATTTCCGGAAGAAGACCGATGGTCATCGCCTTTTCGAGGTCGACAAAACTGCCGAACCCGCCGGCCAGGTAGATGCGGTCCAGGTCCTGAATGGTCAGCCCCACCTCTTCGAGTAGTGTCTGGCATCCGCTGTAGATGGCCCCTTTGGCCCGAATCAGGTTTTCGATATCGATTTCGCTCAGGGTGATGTCCCGGTCGATCTGGGTATTGTCCTGCCAGGCCAGGACATATTCCCACACCCCGTCCCGCTCCCGGATTCTCGGGGTGTCGAGATCCTGATTGTACTTGCCGCTGTTGTCGATGATGCCGAGTTCGAACAGGTTGGCTACGATGGTGATCAAGCCGGACCCGCAGATGCCCTTGGGCCGCATATTCCCGATGGTCAGGTTCATCGGTTCCAGGGTGACCGGGTCGATGGAGAAATCCTCGATGGCCCCTTTGGCGGCCCGCATTCCGAATTCGATGCCGCCCCCTTCCAGAGCCGGACCCGCGGAGCAGGCCGCGCAGGCGAACCAGTCTTTGTTGCCCACCACCACTTCGGCATTGGTGCCGATATCCAGATAGAGGATCAATTCTTCGGATTGGTACATGCGGGAGCCCATGATTCCGGCCACGATGTCGCCGCCGACATAGGAGGACACCTGGGGATAGACCAGGGCCGTTACATGCTCCGGCAGCTCGATGCCCAGGTCATTGGCCCGAATCGGCGGATAAATGGTGGCGGCCGGCACATAGGGGGATCGTCGGATGTACCGGGGATTGACCCTCAAAAACAGCTGGGTCATGGTGGTGTTGCCGGCCACGGCCATGGAAGAGATGGCGTCGCAGTCGATGGAGGCCCGGCTGACCAGCTTGTCGATGATTTTGTTGATGGTCCCTACCACCACCTGCTGGAGTTTTTCCAGGCCGCCCGGCTTTTCCGCGTACATCAGCCGGGTGATGACATCTTCGCCGTAGCTGATCTGCCCGTTGAACTCCCCGTATTCGGACATCACCGTGCCGGTGTTGAGGTCGATCAGCTGACCGTAGACGGTGGTGGTGCCGATATCCACGGCCACCGCATAGTTTTGGCCGGTGGTGTCTCCCGGCTGGACGTTGATGATGTGGGTCTGGCCGTCCTTGCGCACCGGGCGGGCCAGGGTGGCGGTCACTCGGAAATTTTCCTCCCGAAGAAGTTCCGGAATTTTACGAATCACCGGCAGGTCCACCACCAGTCGATGTTCGTCATGCTGAAGATTCAAAAAGCTGACCAGACGGGTGACGTCGGGAAGGTGATCCTGGGGATTGGGTTCGGGAAGTTCGAGGTAGATCTTCTCCATGGGCGGAATGAACAGGCCCGCTTCTTTCAATTCCTCGAAATCGACGGTCTTGATGTGGGCGGTCTTTCGCGGGGTGGCCTGCAGATTGAGTACGCTGGCATCGATATCCGATTCCACCGGCACCCGCACCATGGTGTCTTCCTTGACCGCGGCCCGGCAGGCCAGCCGATATCCCTTTTCGAGATCTTCTGCCTTGAGCCGTTCGGAGGCGCCGCCTTCCACGGCGCCTTCCTCGATGATGACCCGGCATTTTCCGCAGACCCCTTCGCCGCCGCAGGAGGCGTTGATGTGAACCCCGGCATCCATGGCTGCGCGGAGGAGAATTGTTCCGTCCTCCACCTCGGCGGATCGCTCATGGGGAAGAAATTTGACCCTGTGTTTACTCATGTCTGTCTCCTTCATCGGTTTCACGTGTGAGATGGGTGTTCTTTGATTTTATCCCATTAATCCAAGGTAAGTCCTTATTCCAATTCGTCAAATCGACAGGTGAGTAAAATCATGTCTTCCTCGAATTTGGTCTTGACCTTGTACGGCAGGCTCTTGAACAGGCGGATCATCCCCTTGTTTCCGGTGGATGTATAGGCGAAAAAGCCGGCGATGCCGTTTTCCCGGGCCGCCTCGGCCAGCTTGTTGATGACGATCTTGCCGAGCCCCTTGCCCTGGTACTCCTTGTCGACCGAGAAGGCGACTTCGGCCATGTTGTTGGCCGGATTCAGAAAGTATTCTCCCACCGCGACCACCTTTCCGAAACCGAATTCCCCCACCACCGCCACAATGGTCAGGTTCTTGATGTAATCCACCTCCAGAAGGTCTTCCAGATCATCTCGAACGAAGCTGTGTTTCTCATGGAAAAACCGGGAGACGATGTCGTCGGTGTTCATGTTGTAAAAATGTTCCTGGATCCGCCGCTCATCCACCGGTTTGGAGGGGCGAATGGCGACGGTCTGGCCGTTGATCTTTCGGGTCTCTTCCAGTTCCACCGGATAGACCCCGTGCATCGATTCGCTCAGGGAGCGTTCCTTGCCCAGAAGCCCCATTTCCTTGGCATTGTGAAACAGCTCCTCCCGAAAATCGGGGTGGGCGATACTGATCATGGCCATGGCCCGTTCCTGAAGACTTTTGCCGAAAAGGTTGACCGCACCGTATTCGGTCACCACGTAGTGGACATCTCCCCGGGGCGCCACCACCGCCGTGTTCTCGAGCATGGGAACGATGCGGCTTTTTCCGTCGTTGGTCGAGGTGGAGGTCAGCATGATAATCGATTTTCCGTCTTCGGCCCGGGCGGCCCCTCGGACAAAATCGAGCATGCCGGTGACTCCGGAATAGTAGTTGTGGGAGAGGGCGTCCGCCGCCACCTGGCCGGTCAGGTCCATAGCCATGGCCACGTTCATGGAGACCATTCGGTGGTGGCGGGAAATGATGCCGGGATTGTTGACGTAGTCGGAGGGACGGAAATCCACCGCCGGATTGTCGTGAAGGAATTCATAGAGCATCTGGGTGCCGATGGCGCTGCTGGCCACCAGCTTTCCGTCGTTGAATCCCTTTCTCCGGTTGGTGATGACCCCCCGGGCCACCAGGTGCATCATGTCGTCGGTGAGATACTGGGTATGGACCCCGAGGTCGTTTTTTTCCGCCAGGGCCAGGAGGGTGGCCTGGGAGGTGGTCCCCAGGCCGATCTGAATGGTGGAGCCGTCGTCGATCAGGCGGGAGATGAGTTTGCCGATGGTGTTGGCCGCTTTCATCTCCGGAAGGTCCCCGATGGTTAAGATATCCTCTTCGTGCTCCACAAAGACATCCACGTCGTTGACGTGAATAAAACTCTGGCCGAGCACCCGGGGCATTTTCGGGTTGACTTCGGCGATCACCAGGTCCGCCGACAATGCGGCGGCCAGAGTGATGTCCACCGAAACTCCCAGGCTGAGCCAGCCGAAATCATCCGGCGGCGTCACCTGAATCAGGGCCACGTGAATGGGCAGTTTACGGCTTTTGAACAAGCGCGGAATATCGGAAAGGTTCATGGGCGTGATGAACCGTTTGTTTTCAGCCACCCCCCTGACCTTGCCCGAACCCAGATAGAAAGAGCGGATGTTCATGTTCTGGGTTTTGCTTTTATTGGCGATCAGGGTGAGCGGAGTCCGCTCCAGGGCCAGAAGGCGGACGATCTCCAGGTCGGTGAGGATCTTGGAGGTCTCGGACAGCACCTTCACCAGGTGCTGGGGCTCTCCGCAGGAAGATCCGATAAAGACCCGCTTCCCGGGGCGAATCAGCCGAATGGCCTCTTCCGCGCTCTTGGTTTTTTCGACATAATCATCAGCCCAGTAACTGGTGGCAACCATAATCCGTCCTCTTTCTTAAAGTATTTAGGGTGGGTGAATCGGACCGCCCGGCAAAGCGGAAGGCGGCCCGGGTCGCCCTCCGGCCGGAAGCGATATTTAACGGGTTAAATCCAAAAGCTAAATATTGACAAGCCGCATATCATTCAATATAATACCTCCTTCGTGATAATAAGAAATATGAAGATTATAGAGGCTTCTCGGGTGGAAAAAATCTGTTTATGCCAGATTCTGCGTATGCCGGATAAAGTTATAATAATCATGGATTCAAACCTTGTGCAAGGTTCTATATGGCATATTATTCTTAAAAGAAAGGGGGGCTGATCGATTTCCGGGCGGCGGCTGAACAGCCGTGCCCATTTTTTTGTCATCGTCTGTTAGGGGTTAAGGTAATGTTCAGATTGACAACTGGCGAACATTCAGAGGAGGTATGAAATTGGCTTTTCAATTCTTTAAGGAATCTTATTCCGGTGCTGTCAAAGAGGTTACGCTCGGAAAAGGCGACAAAGCGGTGAAGGTCGGCGGCGAAACCTGTTATCCTTTCTACCAGTTTGAAGGGGAGATGCCCAACAAGCCGAA
>JAABSQ010000105.1 GCA_011390315.1 Desulfobacteraceae bacterium | reverse complement strand
CCCATGCGCTGGTTCTGACCGGCATCGTGGTCGCAGTCAGCACCACAGCCCTTCTGCTGGTGCTCATCTGCCGATTCCACGAAACCGCCGATAAAGAGAGCACCGATGCGACCGAAGACGAAAAGGGCCGAACCGAAACAGCCGGAGACCGGGAATGATTCTTTCAGGCGAACAATTCATCGTGATCCTTCTGATTTTGCCCCTGTCCGCGGCCATTCTCGATCTGCTCCTGCCGAAACGGGCGGCAACGGCCGTCCTGTTCCTGACGGCGCTCGTTCTTCCTCCGGCCGCGGCCGGTCTGGGAGCGGCCGTTTTGAAAACCGGGGCCATCTCGTACCGGATCGGCGGATGGGACACGCCTCTGGGCATTCGGCTCTACGCCGACGGGCTTTCCACCCTGATGCTTCTGCTGACCTCCGTGATCGGCTCGGCCATCAGCATCTATGCGGTCTCCTATTTCGCGGAAGGCTCGAACCCGGCCGAGCGGCAGCGCATCGACATGTTCCAGCCGGTCTGGCTGATCGGCTGGACCGGCCTCAACGGCCTGTTTCTCAGCGGCGACATCTTCAATCTCTATGTCTGCCTCGAGATCCTGACCCTGACCTCCATCTGCTTGATCGCCGTCGCCGGAACCCACGCCTCGATCCGCGCCGCCCTGCGCTATCTGCCGATTGCCATCGCCGGTTCGCTCTTCTACCTGCTGGGGGTCGCGGTGCTTTACGGGGCCTCGGGAACATTGGATCTGGAGCTGTTGGCGGGCCGGATCACCCACGAAACACACTTTCTGATAGCCTTCGCCCTGATGGTCACCGGCCTTCTGATCAAAGCGGCGCTGTTTCCGGCTCACTACTGGCTGCCGCCGGCCCATGCCAACGCCCCGGCCCCGGTCAGCGCCCTGCTTTCAGGCCTGGTGGTGACCGCCGCCTTCTATATCCTGCTGCGCATCGCCTCCGGGCTTTTCGCCCCTGTGGAAACACCCGGATGGGCCGGCCTTCTCGGCATCCTCGGCGCCATCTCGGTCCTATGGGGCGGCCTCCAGGCCCTGCGGCAGGACCGGCTGAAAATGGTGGTGGCCTATTCAACGGTGAGCCAGATCGGATACGGTTTTCTTCTGTTTCCCCTGACTTTGGCCGGAAGCGCCGCAGCCGGCTACGCCTGGAACGGCGCGGTCTATTTCGCGCTCGCACACGCCGTGGCCAAAGCGGCCGCCTTTCTGGCGGTCGGCGCTCTCATGCACCAGATCGGCCATGACCGTCTCCAGGAGATGACCGGGGCGGCCTGGCGCAGCCCCTTCATCCTCATGGCCTTCGCCATGGCCTCCCTCAGCCTGATGGGCCTGCCGCCCAGCGCCGGGTTCGTGGCCAAATGGATGCTGCTCAAATCGGCCCTTCTGAGCGGCCACTGGGGATACGGAATGGTCATCGTCGGGGGAGGCATCCTCGCCATGGCCTACCTCTTCCGCGTACTGGAGATCACAATGCGGGCCCCCCCGGAGGGCTGGTCCCGGCTTCCCATACCCAAGGGTCTGGCTTTTCCCGCCATGGTGCTGGCCGTCACGGCCGTGCTGCTCGGGGTATTTTCCGATCTGCCGCTGCGGCTTCTTCAGGTCGGTCCCGTGGTCGGCGGTTGGGGGAGGTTTGCGCCATGAACCTGAATTTCTGGCTTCCGCTGTTCATCCCGAGCACATCCCTGGCGGCCGGCGTGGTGATCTTTTTTCTGCCGGAGCAGATGCGGCTGACCCGTTCCTTTCTGAATATGGCCAGCGCAATTCTCAAAATAGCCCTGGTGGTCCCCTTGATCTGGGGGGTCTTCCATCAGCAGGAGTATCGATTCGTTCTACCGCTTTTCCTCGAATTCGACCTCGTTTTGGAGGCCGATTCCCTGTCCCTGCTGTTTGTGACCCTTTCCTCGGTGCTCTGGCTGGTCACCACCCTCTACGCCATCGGCTATCTGGAGGACGGATTCCAGCGCAGCCGCTTTTTCGGATTCTTCAGTTTCTGCGTAAGCGCGACAACCGGAATCGCCCTGGCCGGCAACCTTTTCACCCTGCTCGTCTTCTACGAATTTCTGACCGTCACCACCTATCCATTGGTGACCCACCGCGGCACGGAGGAGGCGATCCAGGCGGGCCGCGTTTACCTGCTGTACACGCTGGGGGCCGGTGTTGTCCTGATGGTCGGGATGATCTGGCTGAGTTCCGCCGTGGGGGTGGCCGATTTCGAGGCAGGAGGGATTCCCGAAATCACAAGGGTGACCACCACAGCCCCGCTGAATGTGATCTTCTGGATGCTGGTGCTCGGTTTCGGGGTCAAGGCGGCCCTGGTTCCCTTTCACGGCTGGCTCCCGGTGGCCATGGTCGCGCCCGCGCCCGTGAGCGCCCTGCTCCATGCGGTCGCCGTGGTCAAGGCGGGCGTCTTCGGCATCGTTCGGGTGGTATACGACGTTTTCGGCGTCGAAGCCGTCACCGCCATGGGGGTGCGCGAAGGACTCATCTTTTTCGCCGGGGCAACGATTCTCTACGGCTCCCTGCGGGCCATATTCCAGGATGATTTCAAACGGCGGCTCGCCTATTCCACGGTGAGCCAGGTCTCCTATATCACCCTCGGTACGGCCATAGTGGGGCCGCTGGCCACCATCGGCGGTATCGCACACCTGGTTCATCAGGGCATCATGAAGATTACCATGTTCTTCTGCGCCGGAAACCTGGCCGAAGAGCTCCATTTTCACCGCATCAGCGAACTCCGGGGGGTGGGCCGCCGAATGCCCCTGACCATGGGCGCTTTCACGGTGGCCGCCATGGGAATGATCGGGGTGCCGCCGATGGCCGGCTTTTTCAGCAAATGGTTTCTGAGCCTGGGAGCGCTGGAGGCCGACATGCCTTTCATTATCGGGGTACTGCTTCTCAGCAGCATCCTCAATGCCGCCTATTTTCTGCCCATCATCTATTACGCCTGGTTTTGCGAACCGGAACATCCCCTTCCCGAACGCCCGGCGACCCAGCGCTGGGAAATCCATCCCTACCTGCTGTTGCCGCCGGTATTCACGGCCCTGGTGACGGTCCTGCTCGGTCTTCTGGCGGCGATGCCGTTGAGCCCCCTCTCCTGGGCGCGGCTGATCATGTTTCGGGAGTATACACCATGAATTCTCTTCATCCCCTTACCTGGACCTTTGTTTTCCCGGCGGTCATCGTCCTTCCGCTCCTGGTCGCCCTCGCTCTCGCAGTCGGCAATGAACGGAAAAGCCGGTGGCTCCTGACACTCGCACCCTGGACCGCAATGCCGGCCCTTTTTCTGGTCCTGTTCGGGGGTGACACCCCCGACGTCCATCTGCCCTTCATTCTGCTCGGAACCACCCTCGGTCTCGACGCTTTCTCCCGGGTTTTTCTGCTGTTCACCTCGCTGCTCTGGTGGATGGCCGGCCTCCATGCGCTGGGGTATATCCCCTCGAATCGACAGCGCGAATTCTTCGGTTTTTTCCTGGCGGCGATGGCGGGAAATCTCGGCCTTCTGATCGCCCGGGACATCGGAAGCTTCTATGCCCTCTACGCTCTGATGAGCTTTGCCTCGTACGGCCTGGTGGTCCACCTTCGGAACGACCCGGCCCGGTATGCCGGCAACGTCTACCTTGTCCTCGTAGTCCTCGGGGAGATGCTTCTTTTTCCGGCCCTGGCCGCAGGCTACGCCGCCTCGGAACAGCTTCTGATCGCCGACTGGGCCGCCGCCCTGGCCGAGAATCCGAACGGCCCCATGCTGACCATTCTGCTGCTCCTCGGTTTCGGCATCAAGGCCGGCATTCTTCCCCTGCACATCTGGCTTCCTCTGGCCCATCCGGCCGCCCCGACCCCCGCCAGCGCCGTCCTGAGCGGCGCCATGATCAAAGCCGGGCTTTTCGGGATGACGGTCTTTCTTCCCCTGGGCGCCTTGCAATCGGCGCCCATCGGGGCTACGGTGATGGTCCTGAGCCTTGCGGCCGCGGTTTTCGGAGCGGGCGCGGCCATCACCCAGACCCACCCCAAGGCGCTTCTGGCCTATTCGAGCATCAGCAAAATGGGCCCGATGACCTTCGCCGTGGGCGCCGCGCTTTACGAACCGACGCTCTGGCCCCTGGCGGCAACCGGCATTCTGATTTTCGCCATGTATCATGCCCTCACCAAAGGGGCCCTTTTTCTTTCGGTGGGAGCGGCCGCCGCATTCCCGACCGCGAAACCGGTCCGGACCCTTCTGGTCCTGACCGGTTTTCTCCCGCTGCTCGTCTTCGCCGGCTTTCCGGCCACCGGAGGGGCGATCGCCAAGCTGCCTTTCAAAGATCTGAAAGCGGCCCTGCCGGCCCCATGGGCCGCCTGGCTCAATGCGGTCCTGCTTCTGGTGGCATTCGCCACCGTTGTTCTGCTCTTCCGGTTCGAACTCCTGCTGATTCGGGACGCAAAGGCGGCGACACCCCATCCTTCCCGGCGCATCTGGATTCCGTGGCTCGGCGTGGTGCTGATGTCGGCCATGATCCATATCGCCTATTTCGGCCTCGGTTGGGAGGGATACGTAGACGCGGCCCTGTCGCCCGGAGCTTGGGGCGCCGTGCTGCCGCCGCTATTGATCGGGCTCTTCTTTTCCCTGGCGGTCTGGCGCTGGGGCCGCAGGCCCATTCCGACCCTGCCGCCGGGTGACATCCTGCATCTTTTCCGGCCCCTTTCCCGTTTTTTGACTCGCCTGACCCCTCCTTTTCCGGTCAGGCTCATCAGCCGACCCACCAGTTCCGCCCTGCCCATCGTCGCCGGGACCCTTCGGATCATGCAAAAATGGCTTCCCGTGAAGCCCTTCCTCGAAGGCAGCGGACAAATCGAAAAATGGCTCATGGAGGGTCCCCTGGCCGGCACCCTGGTCCTGATCCTGTTCCTGTCCATGATTCTCGCCCTGGCGCTGTAACCTTCTCGCCCCCATCCCGAAGAGGGATGGATTCGGAATATGCAGGAAATCCTTTATTGACACATTCTCCCCATTTCATTAAAAGCCTGTATATAGACCCATTTCAACAATACTGAAGCGACCTGTTGCCGCCGAGGGCAATTCATATCGACACCGGAGTTTCATGAACACTTCCAAAAACAAGACCCGTTCGGTTCACTTCTTCAATGAAGCGGAAGAAAAGATCGCTGGCACCCTGCACATGCCCGGCGAATCGACGGATTGCGGGGTTGTCCTGGGCCACTGCTTTACCTGCTCTCGCCACATTTCCATCATCCGGGAAATCAGCACTGTACTGGCTGAAAAGGGAATGGCGGCACTGCGTTTCGATTTTTCCGGCAACGGCCAGAGCGAAGGCGATTTTTCCCACACCTCTTACTCGAAGCATATCGGTGAAATGGAGGGAGCGGTCGGCTTTTTCGCCGAGCACGGGTATACCCGATTCGGTCTCGCAGGCCACAGCATGGGCGCGGCCGTGGCGGTATTGGCCGGTGCGCGACTGAAGGATGTTTCGGGGGTGTGCGCCTTGGGAGGAAGAATGGCCGGTAAGGAATCGGCGCCTTTTTTCGGTACAGAAAAGATGGAAGAACTCCGGCGAACCGGCCGCCTTCATTTCGAAAGCCGGGGACGCGGCCTGGAACTGAAGGAGAACTTTTTCACGGACCTTCAAAAATATGACCTTCGGGAAACGGTTCGCAACTTCAAACCGCCCCTGCTGGTTGTCCATGGCGATCAGGATGAGATCATTCCGGTGGAAAACGCCAGGGAGGTACAATCTCTGAACCCCGATGTGGACGTGGAAATCGTCTCCGGAGCCAACCACATGTTCAGTGATCCCGACCATCGGCGGCATATTGCCGACACGGTCGCAAACTGGTTCAAAAACCGTTTCGAAGCTGTTCCGGAGTGATGAAAACAGAAGTAAGGAAAAAAATATATGACCATACCCGAAGCACTGAACCTCGACTATATCGAGCAGCAATATCAAAGATGGATCGAAAACCCCGACTCCGTCTCCCGGGAATGGCGGACATTTCTGAAAGAATTCGAGGGAGACGATCAGGAGGGAATAACCGAGAGGCCGCCGGCAAAGGCTGAAGCGGAGCCCGATCGTGAAAAGGGCCCGCCCACGGAAGCCATGCCGGAACCCGCCCCGGGCAAGGCGATTCCGGGAGACGCCTGCACCCTCGACCGGGTCCTGCAGCAGTCCCGGGTGGAGGCGCTCAAGTACCGGTACCGGGACATCGGCCACCTGCTGGCCTGCCTCGATCCCCTGGCGGCCTGCCCCACTTCCCATCCGCTTCTGGACCTTTCCGCCTTCAATCTATCCTCCGAAGACCTGAAGACCGAGTTTTACACCCGCCGGCTGTCCGAAACCCGCAGCGCACCGCTCAAAGAGATCATCGCCTTTCTTCGGGAGACCTATTGTCAGGCCGTGGGCGCGGAATACATGCATCTTCAGGACCCTCAAGAGCGGCGGTGGCTTCAGGACCGGATGGAACCGGTGCGCAATCAACCGGAGCTGAAATCCGAAGAACGGGTCCGCATCCTTAACAAGCTCTCCCAGGCCACCCTTTTCGAAACCTATCTGAACAAAAAATACATGGGCCAGACCCGGTTTTCTCTGGAAGGGGGGGAGTCCCTGATTCCGATGCTCGACACACTGCTGCTTCATGCCTCGTCCAACGGTTGCCGGGAAATGATTCTCGGCATGGCCCACCGGGGACGACTCAATGTTCAGAGCAATATCCTGTTCAAACCCTACGAAGAGATCTTTCGGGAGTTCGCCAACACCTATGATCCGGAAAGCCTGGTCGGTTCCGGGGACGTCAAGTACCACAACGGCTATCTCACCGATATCAAACTGGCCAACAACCGGGAACTGCGGGTCTTTCTGGTCAACAATCCCAGCCACCTTGAATCGGTGGACCCGGTGGCCGAAGGGGTCGCCTACGCCCGCCAAGACCTCCTCAAGGATGAAAACCGCAAAGGGGTGCTGCCGCTGCTGATCCACGGAGACGCCGCCTTCGCCGGCCAGGGCGTGGTGATGGAAACCCTTCAGCTCTCTCAATTGGAAGGCTACGGCACACACGGCACCGTCCACCTCATCATCAACAATCAGATCGGATACACCACCCTGCCCGAACATGCCAGATCCACCCGGTACTCCACCGATGTGGCCAAACTGCTGATGGTGCCCATCTTCCACGTCCACGGGGAAAACCCCGAGGCGGTGGTCCACATCATCAAGCTGGCCTATGACTACCGCAAAACCTTCGGCAAGGATGTGGTCATCGATCTGATCTGCTACCGTCGCTACGGACACAACGAGGGAGATGAACCCTATTTCACCCAGCCGCTGATGTATGAGCGGATCAAGAAGCGGCCGCCGATCCATAAGACCTACGGCGAAAAACTGATCGACAACGGGGATATCACCGAAACAGAGATCGAAAAGATCGAATCCGAGGTCAACCAGTGCCTGGAAGATGCATTCCAGGCGGCCCAGGACAATCCCCGATCATTCCCTCGGTTGCAATTTTATGAAAACTGGAAAAATTATGAAACCGGCTACACCTATCAGCCCATCGAGACCGGCGTGGATGCCGACAAGCTGACCGAACTCTCCCGCAAACTCAATGCCTTTCCCAAAGAATTCAAACCCCACACCAAAATCAAACGGCTCTTGAAAGCCCGCCGGGAAGCGGTGGACAAAGGCGAGGGCATCGACTGGGCCAATGCCGAAGCCCTGGCCTTCGCAACCCTGGTGAACGACGGCTTTTTCGTGCGGTTGAGCGGTCAGGACAGCGCCCGGGGCACCTTCAGTCAGCGCCACAGCGTACTGATGAACACCAAAACCGGCGACGAATATGTGCCCCTGCAAACGGTCTCGAAAAACGGAGGCCGATTTTCCGTTCTGAACAGTCCCCTGTCCGAAACGGGGGTGCTGGGATTCGAGTACGGGTATTCCCTGGTAAGGCCCGAAGGACTGACCATCTGGGAGGCCCAGTTCGGAGACTTCTGCAACAACGCCCAGTCCGTGATCGATCTTTACATCGCCGCCGGGGAGACCAAATGGCAGCGGATGAGCGGGCTGGTTCTGCTCCTTCCGCATGGTTGGGAGGGGCTCGGCCCCGAGCACTCCAGCGCCCGTCTGGAGCGGTTCCTTCAGCTGTGCGCCGACGACAACATGCAGGTCTGCAACATGACCACCCCGGCCCAGTATTTTCACCTGCTTCGGCGGCAGGTCCTGAGCCGGCATCGGAAACCGCTCGTGGTCATGGCGCCCAAGAGCCTGCTTCGCCATCCCCGGGGGGTGTCCAGACTGGCGGACCTGACCGCCGGAAGCTTTCAGCCGGTCCTGGACGACGGCGCCGAAATCGAAAAACCCCGGCGGGTCGTTTTCTGCAGCGGTAAAATCTACTACCAGCTCCTCCAGCGCCGGGACACCCTCAAATCCGGCATCATCATCGTGCGGATCGAACAGCTCTATCCCTTTCCCGGAGAAGCGCTGGCGCGCGTCATTGAAAAATACCAAAAGACGGAAGAATGGTACTGGGTCCAGGAAGAACCGGAAAATATGGGGCCCTGGACCTTTATGCGGCCCCGGTTGACGGAGCTGATCGGAAAGGAACCGACCTATGTGGGCCGCAGGCCGTCGGCCAGCCCCGCCACAGGGTTTGCCAATATCTACAGACAACAGCAGGGCG
>JAABSQ010000104.1 GCA_011390315.1 Desulfobacteraceae bacterium | reverse complement strand
ACGCCCACCCACAAGGAAAGGATCTGGATATTTCCTACACCGGGGTTCCGGTCAAGGATGAGGAAGGCAAGGTGATCGGCAGTCTCGAAATTATCACCGATCTGACAGAGATCAAAAAAGCGTCCCGTTTGGCCGCCAAGCTCTCGGATTTTCAGGCTCGGCAGGTGGATAAGCTGGTTCAAAACCTGAGCCGGGTGGCGGTGGGGGACCTGGATATCGATCTTCAGGAGGTCTCCTTCGATGAAGATACCCGGGAAGCCGGGGAGAACTTTCAGAAAATCGGCAAAGCCCTGGACAAGACGGTGACCGCCGTCCGGTCTCTGGTGGCCGACGCTCACCAACTCTCCGAGGCGGCGGTGGCCGGGCGGCTGGAGACCCGGGCGGATCTTTCCCGCCATCAGGGGGATTTCGCCCGGGTGGTCAAAGGCGTGAACGATACCCTGGATGCGGTGATCGGTCCCTTGAACGTCGCCGCCGAATACGTGGATCGGCTTTCCAAAGGGGATATGCCCGAGCGGATCACGGATCAGTACAACGGCGATTTCAATCGCATTAAGGACAACCTGAACATCCTGGTGGACTGCATGGGCGAGGTGACTCGAATGGCCCAGCTGATGGCCGAAGGGGATCTGACGGTGGATATCCGGGAGCGCTCCGACCGGGATCGGCTGATGCAGGCCCTTGCCGCCATGGTCCGGCGTCTCAATCAGGTGGTGAGCGGCGTCCAGATGGGCGCGGAACAGGTGGCGGCCGGCAGCCGGCAGATGAGTGCCAGCACCGAGGAGATGTCCCAGGGGGTGACCGAACAGGCGGCGGCGGCCGAGGAGGCCTCTTCCTCCATGGAGGAGATGGTCTCCAACATCAACCAGAGCGCCGACAACGCCCATCAGACTGAAAAGATCGCCATGAAATCGGCCGAGGATGCCGCGGAGAGCGGAAAGGCGGTGGCCGAAACGGTCGCCGCCATGCGGGAAATCGCCGATAAGATTCGCATCATTGAGGAGATCGCCCGACAGACCGACCTGCTGGCTTTGAACGCCGCCATTGAAGCGGCCCGTGCCGGGGACCACGGCCGGGGCTTCGCCGTGGTGGCCTCCGAGGTGCGGAAACTGGCAGAAAGAAGCCAGAGCGCCGCGGCCCAGATCAACAGACTCTCCGTCGGCAGCATCGATATCGCGGAAAAGGCGGGCCAGATGCTGGATCAGCTGGTTCCCGACATTCGCCGGACCTCGGAACTGGTCCAGGAAATCAGCGCCTCCAGCAATGAGCAGCGCTCCGGAGCCGAGCAGATCAATAAGGCGATTCAGCAGCTGGATATAGTGATTCAGCAGAACGCCTCGGTCTCCGAGGAGATGGCCTCCACTTCCCAGGAACTGTCCGGCCAGGCCGAACAGCTCAAGGGCGCGGTGGCCTTTTTTCAGGTGAACGGCGGAGATGATCCGGCCCTCGCCGTCAAAGAAGCATCGACAGGAAAGCGGGGGGATTACGACCCCGAAAAGGAGCCTGCCAAACCGGCTTTTCAGCATCGCCGGGGAAAAGAAAGGGGACGGTTGATCCCTTTGCAGGAGGGGCCCGACTTGAGCCTGAACTACCGCATCGGCATGAAAGCGAGTGAGGGGGACGAGGATTATTTCGAAAAATATTAAAAATGAATGGGGGCGCTGTGAAGCATTTATCGATAGGAAAAAAGATGTTCCTGATCGGTGTGGTGATCGTCATCGGGTTGGGGTTGCTGGCGGTCAATTCCTTCTGGACAAATTCATCCATCAAGAAAGACGAGGGAATGGCCGCACAACGCAACCGGGAAAAAGCCCTTCTGAACCAGATGCTTCAGGCGCATTCCACCCTGATGCTGGCCGCCATGGACTCCATCATCGATAAGAATGACGGCGTGGTGAGCGATGCGCGAATGGAGGCCATCAACAGCAGCATCTCTTTTTTCCAGGGCAACCTGACCCAGCTTCAGGCGGTGGCCGATACTCAGGAAGAGAAGCGGCTGGCCAATGAGATTATCTCCAATTTTCCGCGACTGGCAAAGAGTATTCAGATCGACCTGGTCAACCTGATTCAGCGGGTCGATACCTATGCCCAGGACCTCCAGACCGAATTCGATCAAATAGATGACAGTCTGGATGCCTTCGCGGATCGGATCGAGACCGATTTGAAACTGATGGTCGAGTCCATCGAGGCGGAGCAGGAAATCGCCGCTGCGGCATTGCAGGAGAGAATCGACCGTTCCACCCTCATCGGCATTGTGGTTTTTTTCGTTACTCTCGGGGTGGTGATCGTGATCTTCATCGGAATCACGCGAAGCATCACCGGTCCCATCAACCGATTGATCCGGGAAACCGAGGACCTGGTCCGGATGATCCGGGACGGTGAACTGGATGCCCGGGGGGATGCCGAAACCTACACCGGGGTGTGGCGGAATTTGGTCGATGGAATCAACACCCTGATCGATGCCTTTGTGGGTCCCATCAACGTGACCTCGGAATATGTGGACCGAATCGCCCGAGGGGATATCCCCGAGAAAATCACCGATCCCTACAAAGGGGATTTCAACCGCATCAAAAACAACCTCAACACCATGATCGACAATATCGGAAGCGTACTCAAAGAGACCAACGCCCTGATTCAGAGCGTTCGGGAAGGGCAGCTGGACCGGCGGGGCAGCGGCGATCAATTCGAGGGCGACTGGCGCCGGCTGGTGGAAGGGATCAATACCCTGATCGAGGCCTTTGTCAATCCGATTCAGGTGACCGCCCTTTATATCGACCGGATTTCCCGGGGCGATACGCCGGAAAAGATCACTACCGAATACCGGGGGGACTTCAATCAGATTAAGAACAACCTCAACTCCCTCATCGATGCGATGGCGGAGATCACCGGTCTGGCCCAGGAAATGGCCGCCGGAAATCTGACGGTGGAGGTGCGGGAGCGGTCTCAAGGGGATCAATTGATGCGCGCTCTCAACCGCATGATCGACCGATTGAGCGCTGTGGTCATGAACGTCAAAACCTCGGCCGCCAATGTGTCGGCCGGCAGTCAGCAGATGAGTTCCACGGCCGAGGAAATGTCCCAGGGGGCCGCCGAACAGGCTTCTTCGGCGGAGCAGGCGTCATCCTCCATGGAAGAGATGGCGGCCAACATTCGCCAGAATGCCGACAATGCCTCCCAGACCGAAAAGATCGGGCTCAAATCGGCCGAAGATGCCCGGCAAGGCGGCAGGGCGGTTCAAGAGGCGGTGGTCGCCATGAAGGAGATCGCCCGGAAAATTTCCATTATCGAAGAGATCGCCCGACAGACCGACCTTCTGGCCCTCAACGCCGCCATCGAGGCGGCCCGGGCCGGAGAACACGGCAAGGGTTTCGCCGTGGTGGCTTCCGAAGTTCGCAAGCTGGCCGAACGCAGCCAGCGGGCGGCCGGGGAGATCGGCAAGCTCTCCGGTTCCAGTGTGGAAACGGCGGAAAGAGCCGGCCAAATGCTGGAGCAACTGGTGCCCAATATTCAGCGGACCGCAGAGTTGGTCCAGGAAATCAGCGCTGCCAGCAATGAACAAAATGCCGGGGCCGAGCAGATTAATCAGGCCATTCAGCAGCTGGACCAGGTGATTCAGCAGAATTCGTCCACCTCCGAGGAGATGGCATCCACCTCCGAAGAACTGGCCAGCCAGGCCGAACAGCTTCAGAACGCCGTGGATTTTTTTCAGATTCGGGGGGACGGCGCGGTTCAAGGCATGCCGGGAAGGGCGGAGCGGACCTCTGGGAAGAAGCCGGCCCTCTCCAGCGAGCCGCCTTCGGTCGGCAACAATCGCAAAAAGGGGGAGACCCGCCTGGAACCGCAGATCGCCATCCGGTCGGAAGAAGAAGGTGATATCGCCGATACGGCCTTTGAAAAATATTGATTCGGCTGCTTCCTGGAGATCACTTCAGCAACAGGGGGATGTATGTTCAAGAACATCAAGATCGGCGCCAAATTGGCGGCCGGTTTCGGAGTGGTACTATTGCTGCTGGCCGGCGTGATCGGGATTTACGGGTTTACCGTGCGATCCGCCAATGACCATTTTTCACGGCTGATGGCCGAAGAGGTCGCCATCAAGGACCGGGCCGCCGAAATTAAGGCATACATGTTGCAATGCCGTCGCAATGAAAAGGATTTTCTGCTGCGACTCGACACCCGATACATCGATGAAGTCGAAAAGAATGTCGATCATCTGACTGCGGAGGCCCGGGAAATCGTCGAGTTGGTCCACCGAAGCCACGAAGAGGAGGCCGAAACGGCGGCCCGGGCGGCCCGGGACATCATCACCCTGGCGCGCTCTTATGAAGATGCTTTTAAAGAAGTGGCCGGCGCCTGGAAAAGCAGGGGGTTGGATCACAATTCCGGCTTGCAGGGGGAGTTCCGACGGGTGGTCCATGAGGTCCTGGCGGATATGGAACAGCACCAGGTGGGCGAACTGTACGTGGCGCTGCTTCAAATGCGGGCACTGGAGCGGGACTATTATTTGGATTTCGATCCGGCGATCCGGCGCCGCTGGGCCGAGGCCCAGGCTCGGTTCGCCGCCCTGCTGGAAAACAGTCCCTGTGAGCCCGCCGCCCGAAAGGCGATCGAATCCGCTTTGGCTATGTACCGGAAGGCGTTCGCCGGAAATGAGGCGATTGTTTCGGCGCCGGGCGTTCGCAATCCTGAAAGGCAAGCGGTCCTTGCGGCCGGCGCTGAAATGGAGACGGCCCTCGATCGGATTTACGTTCCGGGCGCCCTGGCCCTGGCGCTGCAGATTCGACGGGATGAAAAGGACTATCTGCTTCGCGGGGATGAAAAATATGTGGCCCAAACCCATGCCTCGCTGCAAAATTTGCTGGACGCCTTCCAAAAAGCCGGGGTATTGCCCGGGTATGTGGAAGAGACCGAGAAACGGTTGGCCGATTATCGCCGGGCCTTCGACGCCCTGGTGGAGGAAAATCAAAAAATTGCGGCCCGGACGGAAATCATGCGCCAAGCGGTGCACCAAATCGAGCCGAAAACGGTCGAAATTCATCAAAAAGCCGGCCGGGCCGCAGAAGCACAGACCGAAGCCACTGCGGCCCGGACCCGCTTTTATGCAAACACCGCTTTGGGGATCGGCGGGCTTGCCTTTCTGGCCGGAATATGCTTTGCGGTAATCATCGGCCTGGCGGTTACCCGGCCGGTGCGAGCCATCGTGGGGGCGGCAAATGAAATGGCCCGGGGAGAACTGGGAAAAGAGATTCCCATTCACCAGCAGGATGAAATGGGGCAGACCGCCGATGCCTTGCGCGGGGTTCAGGAAGTGATCCAGCGGTTTCTGGATGAAATTCAGGGCGTGATCGGCGACATTCGAGCGGGCAATCTGAGCCGGCGGGGTAACCCGGAGGCTTTTGAGGGAGGATGGCGACGTCTGATTCTGGGGGTCAACGGGGTGATCGAGGCCTTTGTCGAACCGCTGGATACCACCGCCGCCCGGGTGGCCCGGGTGGCCGAAGGGGATATCCCCGAAAAGATCGAAGCCGAATATCAGGGAGATTTCAATACCCTGAAAAACAACATCAACCGGCTCATTGATAATCTGTCGCGGTTTGCTGTGGAGATCCAGAGCGCTTCGGAGCGGGTGGCCTCGGTGAGTGAGCAGATGTCGAGCAGTTCCGAAGAAATGTCGCAAGGGGCAGCCGAACAGGCGGCGTCCGCCGAGGAGGCCTCTTCATCCATGGAGGAGATGGCCTCCAATGTGCGTCAAAACGCTGACAATGCCGGGGAAACGGAACGGATCGCCCTCAAGTCCGCGGAAGACGCCTCGGGCAGCGGCCGGGCCGTGAGGGAGACGGTGACCGCCATGAAGGCGATCGTTCAGAAGATCGCCATCATCGAAGAGATCGCCCGCCAGACCGATCTGCTGGCCCTCAATGCCGCCATCGAGGCGGCCCGGGCCGGGGAGCACGGCCGGGGGTTCGCCGTGGTGGCTTCCGAGGTGAGAAAATTGTCGGAGCGGAGCCAGAAAGCGGCAGGAGAAATCATGGAACTGTCCGGCAACAGCCTGGAGGTCGCCGAAGGGGCCGGTGAAATGCTGGAGCGGCTGGTGCCGGATATTCAGCGGACGGCCGAACTGGTCCAGGAGATCAGCGCCGCCAGCACCGAACAGAGCGCCGGAGCGGAACAGATCAACAAAGCGATTCAGCAGCTCGATACCGTTATTCAGCAGAATGCGTCCACCGCTGAAGAAATGGCTTCCACTGCTCAGGAGTTGTCCGCCCAAGGGTCCCACTTGCGGGAAACCGCCGCATTTTTTACGCTGCCCGAGGGCCTGGCGGAGAAATTCATGTCTTCGGTGTCGTCGAAAGAGGGCCGTTCACCGGAACCGCCGTCCGGGCCGGGGCGATTCAGGAATAAGAAGAGGAGCGATTCATCCCGATTCCATCTTCATAACGAAATGGCCGGGGATGATTTCAAAGACGACGGGTTCGAAAAATATTGAGCATTTTATACAAATGGTGATACAGTCAACAAGAGGAGTTTAAAATGGGCAAAACAGGCATTACGGAAGCCGGCCAGTACCTGACTTTCAAACTAGGGGAGGAGATCTTTGCGCTGAATGTGGGCCAGGTTCGGGAGGTGCTCGACCTGACCACCATCACCAAGGTGCCCGGAACCCCCGATTTCATGCGGGGGGTGATCAATGTCCGGGGGAGTGTGGTGCCGGTGATGGATCTTCGGTTGAAGTTCGGATTGTCCCGGACCGAGAATACCCTCGACACCCGAATCATCGTCATGGAGCTGTCTCTGGAAGGAGAGGTGGTGGTGCTGGGAACCCTGGCCGATTCGGTGAACGAGGTGATCGACTTAGAACCGAACCAGATCGAACCGCCGCCCAAAATCGGTATGCGGTGGCGCACCGAGTTCATCAAGGGGATCGGAAAGCGGAACGATCTGTTCATCATCATCCTGGATATCGACCGGGTCTTTTCCACCGACGAACTGGCGATTCTGGATTCGGTGAGCGAAGAGGCCAAGCCCGAACTGATGGAGGCGGTCGAGGGATAATCCGAATTTTCGGAAGCGAACACCGAGATGAGCGAGCGCGGATACAGCGGGTTCGGTTTCGAGCCCATGACGGAAAAGTTGTTCTTGCGGTTCAGCACCTACATTCGCAATGAGCTGGGCATCAAAATGCCCGATGCCAAAAAGACCATGCTCCAGGCCCGGCTTCAGAAACGGCTGCGGATGCTGGGGATGAACAACTATGAGGATTATGCCGAGTACGTGTTCAGCGATCAGGGGATAAAAGACGAACTTCCCCACATGATCGATGCGGTGACCACGAACAAGACCGATTTTTTCAGGGAGGCTCAGCATTTTCCTTATCTGGTGGAAACCGCCCTGCCGGAAATGATCCGCCTCTACGGGGCCGGCGCCCGCCGCAAAGCCCGGATCTGGTCGGCCGGCTGCTCCACCGGTGAAGAACCCTACACCCTGGCCATGGTGCTGAGCGAATTCAACAGCCGGTGTGCCGGATACCGGTTCGAAATTCTGGCCACCGATATTTCCAGCCGGGTGTTGAGGGATGCGGCCCGGGGGATCTATACCCATGAAAAGGTGGCGCCGGTTCCGCTGCCGCTTCGAAAGAAATACCTGCTCAAGAGCAGGGACCGGCAAAAGGGCCTGGTTCGAGTGATTCCCGCACTGCGGGAGCGGGTCACCTTCAAGTGGTTGAATTTTATGGGCGATTACTTCGGGATCAACGACACCTTCGATATCATATTCTGTCGAAACGTCCTGATCTATTTCGACCGAAAAACCCAGGAGACGGTGCTCAACCGGGTCTGCCGGTATCTGGTTCCCGGCGGATATTTTTTTGCGGGCCATTCGGAAACCCTGAACGGATTGAATGTGCCTCTGGTGCAGGCCAGTTCCACGATCTATCGCAAGCCGGTATGACCGCCGCGCCCGACACCCGCATGCTGACGCGGTATCTCAAGGCTTCGGAGTTGTTTATCCATCAAAACGGGGCCCCGCCGGTGCGGGTGATGACGGTGCTCGGGTCCTGCATTTCCGTGACCTTCCATCACCCGGGGCTGGGACTGGCCGCCATGTGCCATGCCCTTCTGCCCCGATGTCCGACGGGCCCCGGGTCGTGCGGGGCCTGTACCCGCCGGTACAAATACGCCGACTGCGCGGTGGCGGGCATGATCCGCCGGTTTCGCGACATAGGCGTTTCGGGTTCCGATTTGGAGGCCAAGCTCTTCGGCGGTTCCGATATGTTCGACCCCGGCCGATCGGCGAATCGGATTCCGTCGGTGGGACGGATGAACATCGAAGCGGCCGAGGCGGTGCTTCAGGCCGGGTCGATTCAACTGAAGAGCGTCGACGTCGGCGGCCTGGACGGCCGAAAGGTCTATTTTTATCCGCATACCGGCGTGGTGTGGATCAAACGTGTACAATCCGGCTTCAACCGAATGAATTGATGTATGGAAACCATTTTAGCGATCGACGATGAAAGGGAGATCCTGGATTTCGTATCCAGGCTGATTCAGAAATACATCCCCGATGCCGGTGTGTTGACCGCATCTTCGGGCCCCGAAGGAATCCGAACCGCCCGGGATCAACAGCCCGATACCATTCTGCTGGACATCAACATGCCGGAGATGGACGGGTATGAGGTCTGCCGGCGGCTCAAGGAGGACGAGCGTACTCGGCACATTCCCATTATCATCTTCACGGGCATGCGCACAGATCCGGCCAGCCGAATCAAGGGGCTC
>JAABSQ010000103.1 GCA_011390315.1 Desulfobacteraceae bacterium | reverse complement strand
ATCCGCTTGAGGTCTTCGGACGAGATGCCGGTTCCCCGATCGCTCACGGTGAGAACCACGTAATCGCCTTCTTGAATGGTGTCGTAGCCCGGGATCGGGGTATCGATGTACCGGTTTTCGGAGGAGATGGTGACGGCGCCGCCGTCCGGCTGGGCTTCTGCCGCGTTGGAGACCAGGTTCATCACCGTTTTTCGCAGATGAACCGGGGACCCCTTGATGTTCAGCAGATCCGATGCGAGATCGGTCTGAATGGCGACCCCGGGGTGGTATTGGCTCAATTGGATGCATTCCGGAGAATCGAGATATTCGTGAAGGATGGCGTTGAGGTCGACCACCTCCCGCTGAATCACCCCCCGTCGGGCCAGGGTCAACAGGTCCTGAACAATGGCCGCGGCCTTCTGCCCCGATTCGCGAATGGTGAGGACGGCATTCCGAATAGGGCTTTCCGCCGGAAGATCCATCAGGATCAGGTCCGGATAGCTCACCACACCGGAGAGGACGTTGTTCAAATCGTGGGCCACCCCGCCGGCCAGCAGCCCCAGGGCCTCCATCTTTTTGAGCCGGGCCAGTTGTTCCTCCATCCGTTCCCGCTCCTGTTCGGCTTCCCGCTGCCGGGTGATGTCCATGTAGGTTCCCACCGCCCGCACGGCCCGGCCGGTTTCGTCTCGTCGGGTCACCTGGCCCCGATCCAGAATCCATTTCCATTCGCCGGACGGCGCCCGCACCCGGTACTCGGCTTCATAATAGGGGGTTTCCTGTTTTAAATGGCGGACCATGGTGGCCCTGACTCGGGTGAAATCATCCGGATGGACCGTTTTTTTCCAGGTCGACAGGTGCGGTTCCGTCTTTTGGGGGTCGAAGCCCAGAATATCTTGCAGGCGGCGGTCCCAGAGGATAACATCCGTCCTGAAATCCCAGTCCCAGGTGCCCTGGTGGGTGGTGTCCAGGGCCAGGTTGAGCCGGTCTTCGCTTTCCCGCAAGGCCTGCTGCGCCTTTTGTTGATCTTCGATCATTCGGTTCGCGCCGGCGGCCAGAGCGGTAAACTCCGAGAAATGGACTTTATTCACATCGATCTTTTGGGATTCGAAAGCGGATTTTCGAAAGAAATCGGAGAAGAGATCGAGGCTGTCGAGTATCTTTTTGGATATCAGTTTGGCAAGCAGGGACACCATCAACAGCACCAGGATCAGCACCCCGGTGATCCACAGGATGAGCTGTCGAACATCGTCTTTTAGGGCCGCCCGTTTGGCTTCGATCACTTTTTCAATATCATCGATGTAGAAACCGGCGCCCACCATCCATTCCCAATCGGGCACACTCATGGTGAAGGCGATTTTTTCGTCGGGTTTGCCGGTGGTCGGTTTTATGGATGCGACATACCGAAGAAAACCGCCTCCATCTTCTTGTGACACCCGAATCAATTCCTGGACCACTTTCATTCCGCCCAAATCGGTGTACTCCCACCGGTTGATCCCGAGATGTTTCCGGTTGAAATGGGCGAGGGTGTTGCCGCTGAAGTCGTACATGAAGATATAGCCGTTCTTGCCGAATCGAATTTGATTGATCCAATCCAATGTGTCGGATTGGATATCTTCTTCAAAATCCTCGATATATTCGCCGGTGCCGATCCACCAGTCATACGGTTCAAAATAGGCGGCGAAACCGATCTTTTCGGACATGCGATCGGTGATGCCGGGTTTGTACCAGTGCCACCGCAGAAATCCTTCTCTGTTCTCCCGGATCAGGTCGATAAACCGTCGAATGGTATACAGCCCCTTGCTGTCCTGAAGGTCCCACAGGTTTTTGCCTTCGAGAAGCGGGGAATGGGGAAGCAGGAGGTTGTTGCCTTCCATGTCATATGCAAAGTAATAGCCGCGGTCTTGATTGAAACGCAGAGGCCGAAGTGCGGCTTTGATGATCTCGATCATCTCCTGATCGGGTCTGGAATCCCTGTATTTGGAATAGAGATTCTGCGCCACGGCCAGGGCTTGATAGACCCGGCCTCGAATATCGGCTTTCAGGGCTTCTTCGGTGGTTTTCCGTTTATATTGCACATAGGCGATGACCCGCTCCACTTCCTGCTTGACTTGGGCTTTCTGGGCGGCGATGAAGTCGTCTCTCAGGATCTGGGCTTCCTTGTGAAACCGCCGGTATTCATGGGAGATCCAGAAAAATCCGACACACACAACGGACAGAAAAGAGACGAGAATGATGCTCAGGTGAAAGGTGCGATGAAGGCTTTGTTCTTTTTTCATGGCTGCGGCAAGGGCTCGGTCTTCAGATTCGATTCTGAAAATATCATTAAGCGAAATCGGGGGTGGTGTAAAGGGAATAACCATTTCGGACGGTATGGAGTAAGAAAAAGGGTCACACAGGATGTATTGTAAGTGGATCGATTCTGGTGTAAATTGATTATAGAAACTGAAATCGTTTCCTTTCTTTTCCCGAGACGACAATGCCGTACACGATTGAAGATTACCAAAAGGATTATGTGCGGGAGTATATGGATAGGCTTTCCCTGAAATGAAACCGCTCATCGGCATCACCACCACCCCCAAGATGGATGACAACCTCCTGCTCGACCGGGCGCCCCACGAATACGCGACCTCCGTCCAGGGGGCCGGCGGGCTGCCGCTGCTGATTCCTACCCTGACCGACGCCGCCTGCCTCGACGCCTACATCGATCGGCTGGACGGCCTCCTCTTTTCCGGCGGGGATGCGGATGTCGACCCGGCCCGTTTCGGGGAGGACCCGGTGGGCGAGCTTCGGCTGATCACCCCGGAGCGGGATGAGATGGAGATCGAACTGTTCCACCGGGCGTTTGAGCGGGATCTGCCGGTGCTGGCGATCTGCCGGGGGATTCAGGTCGTCAATGTGGCCGCGGGCGGGAGTCTGATTCAGGATATCCCCTCTCAGGTGACGGACGCCATCGGCCATTATCCCCGAGGCATGGACATGCACCTGCTCTACCACCGGGTTAAGCTGGAACCCGGCAGCCGGGTCCACGAAATCTTCGGAAAGACCGACCTGCGGGTCAACTCCTTTCACCATCAGGCGGTCAAAGCGGTTGCACCGGGATTTCGGGTCACCGCCCGCTCTGCGGACGGGGTGATCGAGGCCATCGAGGCCCAAGACAAACGGTTCATGGTGGGGATCCAATGGCATCCGGAGACCCTCACCGCACGCCATCCGCACTTTCTGAATCTTTTTAAAGCCTTTGTGGCGGCCTGCGCGGAACGATAACCGCCCCGGTCCGTCTTATTCCCCGCCTTCGGGATCGAACAGATATCCCTTCGACCGAATGCTTTTGAAATACCGGGGCTGCTTGGGTTCCGGTTCGAAATACTTCCGCAGACGGACGATGAAATTGTCCACCGTCCGGGTGGAGGTGAATCGGGAATAGCCCCACCCTACCTCCAGCAGCAGCTTTCTCGGCAGGGCTTTGCCCGGATTTTCGGCGAATACGGCGAGCAGCTTCAGCTCCTGGTCCGTCAGCCGCAGCTGCCCGGCTATACAGACCGCCTCCCCCGTTTCCAGATCGATCGTATTGGGCCCGAAGGAGAGCACGGTTCCGATCTCCCCTGAATCCTCCGCCTGTTCCGGTCGGCCGGCGCCGTTCCAGGAGATCCGGGTCAGAAGACGATCCACCCGCAGAAGCAGCTCCTCCAGCATAAAGGGCTTGACCATGTAATCGTCCACCCCGTGGGTCAGTCCGGCGACCCGGTCTTCGGCCGAGCTTTTGGCCGACAGGATCAGGATGGGCAGTTTTTCGTTTTCCGCGCGAATGCGCCGCAGCACGGAAATGCCGTCCATGCCGGGGAGCATCACGTCCAGAACGATCAGGTCCGGGGCCCATTCCCGCCATGCCTTCAGGCCCGCCGGTCCGGTGTCGGCGACTTTCGTTTCGTATCCCTGCAAAGCGAGATTGAGCCCGAGTCCCTCGGCGATATGGCGGTCGTCCTCGATGATCAGTATCTTTTTTCCGGAATGTCTGTTCTCGGCCACATTCTCTCCTCATTTGAACGGTCGATCCGCACTTGATCAGTACTTATCCGGCAGCGCCAGGGTGAAAACGCTCCCGTGTCCCGGTCCTTCACTGTAAACGGAGAGTGTCCCGCCGTGAATTCGGGCGATGGATTGGGCCAGAAAGAGCCCGATGCCGCTGCCCCTGGACGACATGTCGTCGGCCTGGCCCACCTGATGGAATTTTCTGAAGATCCGCTTGAAGTCTTTTTTTTCGAGCCCGACCCCGTTGTCGTGAAACCCCAACTCGATCCATCCCCGCCGGGTGGAGAGGTCGATGTCCACTCTCGGATGATCGGAGGTATTGTACTTGACCGCATTGGTGACCAGGTTCATCAGCAGCATGTCGAACAGGGCCGGGTCGATCCGGTAGAGAAATTCCCGATCCGCGGGGAAACGGGTCTGAATGCGGCAGGTCTTGATCAGATGCGCGTTCTCTTCCAGAAACTGGTCCACGGCCCGACGCAGGTCCTTCAGGGTGAAATTGCCCTGGTAACTTTTGCTCTCGATCTTGGCCAGGTTCAGGATGCTGGAGATGGTGGCGTTGAGCCGGACCGTGTCCTGAATCATGTAATCGATATATTTCAACTGACTCTCCCGGGGAAGGGCATGCTTTTGAAAGGTCTCCAGGTAGAGCCGCAGGGAGGTCACCGGGGTTTTGAGTTCATGGGTGAAGTTGTTGATGAAGTTGTTCTGAAGCCGGTAGAGCTGAAGCGTCTTCAGGTTGTAAAAAAAGATAATGAAGATGCCTAGCAGAATAAAACCCACCAGCATGGAAAGCACCATGATGACGATCCAGGTGTCCGCGGACAGGATCTGTCTGGAATCGAGATCGAATTTTCGCATCAGGGTCTGCAGCCCGCTGCTGACTTCGATGTACCAGTAGATGTAGAGAAACAGGGATGTGATCAGGGCCAGGATGGAGGCCACGAAAACCAGGATGGGATGAAAATACCAGCGGGATCGGGTCATGATGTTCGGGCCGGGCGAGGATGTCGGCCGGCGGAATAAGGTTTCCTCAACAGTGTCGAATAATCCCCAGATTACCCTATCCCGGGGGCGAAATCAACCGGCTCTCATTTGTAAAACTTCTGTAAAACCCCGGTTCCGGGGCTTTTTCCGTTTTTCACGCTGTCTTATATTTTTTTAAAACAGAACGCTTTTCCGTCGCTGTTTATTTCGTCAACCTCCAATCCATTTCAAAGAGGATATACCATGACCCCACAACCCGTCCATCCCCTCGGCGTCCGCGCCAGGGTACTGTTGACCAGCGTATTCGGCCCCTTCGCCCGGGACGACGAATACGGCAGCCGAACCATCAACCCTATGGAACTCTATCACAACCAGGTCACCCGGGTTCAGGGCGCCTTTTCCCTTCGGATGTTTCATCGCTCCTTCGGGCTGATGTTCATTCAGGCCAACCTGAAGGGGCCCTGCACCCTTCTCGATTTTCCCACCATGGATCGTTTTCTGGAAGAGATCCGCAACCATCGGTACGACGTCATCGGCATTTCCGGCATCATTCCAAATGTGGGAAAAATCAAAAAAATGTGCGAGCTGATTCGGCAGCATTCCCCATCCAGCACCATCGTGGTCGGGGGGCATGTGGTCAATCATCCGACCATCGAGACCGCGGTGGATGCCGACCATCGGGTCAAGGGCGACGGAATCCGGTGGTTCCGGCGCTATCTGCAGCAGGATGAAGACGCACCGGTGCGCCATCCGCGAAGCCTGTCCGGGTTCAATACCCGGATCATGGGCAAAGATGTTCCGGACAAGCCCGAAAATACCGCCGCCATTCTGATTCCGTCGGTGGGCTGTCCGGTCGGGTGTAATTTCTGCGCCACCTCGGCCCTGTTCGGGGGCAAGGGGAATTTCATCAACTTCTATGAAACCGGCGACGAACTGTTCCAGGTGATGGTCGATCTGGAAAACGACCTGGGGGTGAGTTCCTTTTTTGTGCTCGACGAGAACTTTCTTCTCCACCGCAAACGGGCCCTGCGGCTGCTGGAGCTGATGGAGACCCATGACAAGTCCTGGTCCCTCTGCGTCTTCAGCTCGGCCCGGGTCATCCAATCCTATACCCTGGAGCAGCTGGCGGGGCTGGGGGTCTCCTGGGTCTGGATGGGGCTGGAGGGAGAGGGCAGCCGATACCGCAAGCTCAACGACGTGGACACCTTCGACCTGGTCGGGACCCTGCAATCCAACGGCATTCGGGTGCTGGGCTCCTCCATCATCGGGTTGGAGGAGCACACCCCGGAGAACATCGGCGCGGCCGTCGATCATGCGGTAGCCCACGATACGGTGTTTCACCAGTTCATGCTCTACACCCCGATGCCGGGGACCCCGCTGTACGAATCCCACAAACGGAACGGCACCCTGATACCTGATTTTCCGGCGGCCGACACCCACGGACAGTACCGATTCAATTATCGGCACGGCGCCATTACCGGCGGCGCGGAAGAGGAATACCTGCTCGGGGCCTTCCAGCAGGATTTCGACACCAACGGCCCCAGCCTGGCCCGAATGATTCGGGTGATGCTGGACGGCTATCTCAGACACGGAGCGCATCCCGATCCCCGGATTCGGCGGCGCATCCTTCGGGAATCCGCGGCTTTACAATCGACCTATGCCGGGGCGGTCTGGGCCATGAAGGCCCACTACAAGGACCATCCGGTCATGCGGGGAAAAATGGCGACGCTGCTCAAGGACCTCTACGCCGCCTTCGGCCCGAGCACCCGACTGGCCGCACCGGCCGTGGGCATGTACCTGGGCCGCACCCTGCGCAAAGAAGCCCGGCGTCTGCAAAACGGCTGGAGCCCGGAGCCGACCTGCTTTTACGAGGAAAACCCGGCCGCCGCGGATTTGAAATCATCGGCGCCGAGCCGATTCGAACCACCGGCGACCCTGGCGCCGGCGCCGACTTCGACCGAGTAATTCCGGCGGCGACATCTGTTTCCGGTCGGGCGCTGTTGTCGAATCGGCGTTGAGGATTCTATGGTAAGATGGCAACCTTGGTCAACGCCATGAGCGATGTGGTGTCGGGAGGTGATCGTCAGTCGGATTGAACCTCTCCCGTCAGTCGCAGGAAATTCCCGCCTAGAATTCGGGCTCGCGCTTCTTCGGAGATGTCGAGATTGTAGATTTTTCCCAGTTCCCGCCGGGGATCGCCGAAAGGGAAATCGGACCCGAACAAAAGCCGGTCGGGGCCGAATTCATCGATGTAGGTCTGGATGTCCTGAAGGGAGGCCAGGGCGGTATCCCCGTACACAGTGGGCAATTCCCAGAGGCCCCGCTGCCGGATGCGGTGAAATCCGCCGTTCAGCAGCCCGAGATGGGGAATGATCACCCGCACCCCTTCGGCGATTTCTTCGATGAACCGAACGGTGTTCTCGTACTCTTCTTCCAGCACCACCGGCAGGTTGCGGCGGCGGATCTCGGCGACGGCGGCGGCGCACCGGGGATCATCGTAATGGTAGACCGGTTCGTCATCATGGCGGTGCCACTTGATGCCCTTATGGTCCGGGCCGAGCTGGTCCGCGGCAAAGTCGTTCCAGATGAAAAAATAGGGATAGACGGCGAACTCGGGATCCTCGAGGGTGAGCAGGTGCTGATTGGCGGCCCGGCGGCGGTTTTGCCATGCCGGGGTGTCTTGGAATTCCGGGTCGTTTCGGTCGTAAATTTCGATCACCGGGGCAAACAGGGCCGCACCTGCAATCCGGGCGCCGGTTAGAAGGCTTCGATAATCGGCGAGGGACTGGGGCGGATAATGCACCTGAACACCGCAGTGGACATGGGCGTCGATGATGGGGTGCGGATCTTGGAATGGATAATCACCCAGGCTCATAACGGCCTCATCGGATTCGCTTCAGATATTCGGGTTTCAGGATTCCGTAGAGGACCAGATCTTCGAACCGGCCCGGCTTTTTGACATGCTCCCGCTGATATCCCTCGTACTGCATGCCGATCTTCTGCATCACCCGGCCTGAGGCGGGGTTTCTCGCCATGTGATTGGCATAGATGCGGTGGAGATGGAGCTGGGTGAATCCGTAATAGAGAATGGCCTCCGCGGCTTCGGTGCAGTAGCCGTTTCCCCAATATTTGACGCCGATCCAGTATCCGAGGTCGCCGTTCTGGTGTTCCGAATCCAGGGTGAGGCCGACGGCCCCGAGCAGGTGGCCTTTCCGGCGGTCGGTGACCGCAAAATTGGCCTGGCGTCCCTCGGTAAAGGCGTCCGCATGGGTCCGAATCCACTCTTCGGCCATACCGTCTTTGTATGGATGGGGAATCTGCAAGGCGGTGTCGGCGATTTCTTTTCGCCCCGCCATCCGTTTGACCTCCGGGGCGTCCGCCAGGGTGAACGGGCGCAGCAGCAGCCGAGGCGTCCCTAATGAGGGCTGCGGGGAGGTCATGGTGAATTTTCGAAGATCGGACATCGACTCAAATTTCGATAATAATGATCAGAATCTGCTTCCAGGGCCGTTCTTTAAAACAGGTGGCCCCACATTCTTGCAGCCGGTTTGGAAACAATTATCACAAAAAGACCGGACAAGGTCAACCGATTTTCACTCTTCATCCGCTGTTTCTGCATTGGCGGCAAAAATCGTCAACAACAGTTCATCATCATCGATCAGCCGGTAGACAGGTTCTTTGCCGGAAAGACGTTCGCTGTTTTCCAGGATTATGCGAACCCCTTCCCCGCGCTTGTCCATAAGGGTGCGGCGCTCGGTGTTGATCCATTCGATGTCTAAGGGTACGGGGCATT
>JAABSQ010000102.1 GCA_011390315.1 Desulfobacteraceae bacterium | reverse complement strand
CCAGCTGGACAATCCCGACCCTGCCAAGTCCTGGGACGCCGTTACGGCGCTGTGCGCCTGCGGCGACAAGCGGGCCGTTCCTCATCTGATCATGGCCCTGGAACGGGACATGCAGGCGCGTCGGGGCACCGCCATGGCGATCATCCCCTGTCTGGGTCACTTTGGGGATGAGCGGGCGGTGCCCATGCTTCTTAAGGCGCTCAAAAAGTCGGACGAAGACTGGCTGGGGCGGGCCGCCGCCGCCCAGGCCCTTGAGGATATCGGTTCCACCGATGCGGTTGAAAGTCTGATCCATGCGGCCTGGCTGCCGGAGACCAGAAACGCTGCCGTTTCCGCCTTGGCCGCCATCCAAGATCCCCGTGGGGTGGATGTGCTGCTTTCGGCGCTCAACAGGGAAGAATCGCCCGAGGCACGGCAGGCGGCTGCTGGAGGCTTGGTCGGCATTGGAAAACCGGCGGTGCCGAAACTGATCAACCGGCTTCAAAGCCCTCGATCGGCATGTGCTTCCGCCCAGGAACGTAGACTGGCGGCTGAGATTCTTGGAAATATCGGAGATATGCGGGCCGCCGAACCTTTGAATCAGGCCCTTCAGGACGCCTGCGCAATCGTTCGGGAGAGCGCAGAGAAGGCCCTTCATGAGCTGCATTTACGGGCAGCAGATTAGCGGATGCCTATACAGCGGTACATTCGATGGTTCAGTAAAACAGACGAAAGCCTTCAAGGGGAATCCCCTTTTTCATGCCCATTAGAGACGCTTCAGTCTGTCTTTGGGGTGGAAAGCGGTGATCCGATGGTAGACTGCTGGGCCGTGACTCCATACCATAAAAAAGAAGTGGAGAAGGTGACCGGTATATCGATATCTCTGAATGAATTCGACTATTTTATAGAAGTTGATGAGATTTGAAGGAATTCCAGTATTACTACTGTATGGGCAATTTTACCAAAAGGCTCTTTGACCGCGTTTGGGAAGAAGCCTCCGGTATAAGCGTCTAAATTGATTTTCCTTTGAACCCGTTTTTTGTTTCCAGGTGAAAAACTCGACAGCACTATGGGAATGTCCAATACAGAATTGAGAAAAAGCGCCGTTTCCATCCGCAATGACCTGCGCCCGGGAGACATCGGCTGTCTGATCTATCTCCACGGGGTTCTCTATGCCGAGGAGCATCAGTTCGACGCCACCTTTGAGCCGTATGTGGCCGGGCCCCTGGCCGAGTTTTCCAAATCGCACACCGAGCGGGAAAGAATCTGGATCGTGGAAAAGGCGGGCCGGGTAGCCGGATCGGTGGCTATTGTGGGGGCGCCGGAAAACGCGGCCCAGCTTCGCTGGCTGATTCTCCATCCCGATGTCAGAGGGATCGGTTTGGGGCGGCGACTGGTGCAGGAAGCGGTCGATTTCTGTGAAAAATGCAGGTATGACCGGGTTTTTCTCTGGACGGTCAAGGGACTGGCGGCCGCCACCCGCATTTATACCGCCCTCGGTTTTCGACTGACCGAAGAGAATACGCATCCCATCTGGGGAAACACCATCACCGAGCAGCGATTCGAACTGAAACTGACATCCAAATGAGTGGAGATGAATGATGAATCAGCAGAAAGTCACCATCCCTGTGGATGACAAGGGAACCGTTTCCGGGGTGTTGTCGGTCCCGGAAGGCTATCCGCCCAACGGCGGCATCGGGGCGGTTTTCGCCCACGGCGCGGCCAATGACATGGACAACCCGCTGATCGTCAAGATCTCCAACGGGCTCTGCCAGGCCGGATATATTACCCTGAGATTTAATTTTCTCTACCGGGAAAAGGGCAAAGATTCCATCGACAGCCAAACCATCCTGGAAAAAACCTGGTCATCGGCCCTGGCCTATTTCAAGGAAAATTCCGGCTGTGACATCGAGAGAACCATCGCCGTGGGAAAATCCTTGGGCGGACGAATCGCCTCCCAGATGATCGCCGAAGATCAACTGGCTGTGGATCGGCTTGTTTTCCTGGGGTATCCGCTGCACCCGCCGGGCAAAAAAGATAAGATTCGGGATGAACACCTCTATCGAATCCGCATCCCCATGCTCTTTTTCGCCGGAACCCGGGATCCGTTTGCGGACCTGTCTCTGCTGAAGGGGGTGATTGACAAAATCCCCGGCGACCCGACCCTGGAAATCATCGAGGACGGAGATCACTCCTTCGATCTGCCCAGATCCTCCGACACCCCTCAGGGGATGGTCTACGACCGCATCCTTCGAAAAACACTTCAGTGGTTGGAAAGCTGACTGAGCTGCCCCAAGATCAACCTCCAGGTGCGGACCGGCAACACAGACGTGATTCGGTTTTACAAGGGCATCGGTTACACCGAAGATGCGGTGGTGAGCCTAGGCAAACGGCTGTAACCGCAGGCTTCATCCATAACCTTGCCGAGAATCTTCACCGCCCGATAGAGGGTCGCCTCGTCGGCCATGGTATAGTTGAGCCGCAGGGTATGGCTCCCCTCCCCTGTTTCGGTAAAGAAAAATTTTCCCGGCACATAGGCGGTCTTTCGCCGAACCGCTTCCCGGTAGACCGCCTCCATGTCCATTCCTTCGGGACCCTCCACCCAGAGAAACATTCCGCCGTCCGGCCGGGACCATCGAAATCCCGGGGGAAAATACCGCTCCAGGGCCTCGAGCATGGCCTCCTGCCGGGGGCGATACAGATCCAGTATCTTCGGAAGCTGACGCTCCAGGTATCCGCCGGTGAGGTATTCGGCGGCCAGCGCCTGGTTGAAAGTGCTGGTATGAAGATCGATTCCCTGCTTCACCACCACCAGCCATTGCAGAATCGGCTCGGGCGCCACGCAGAAGCCGATCCGCAGACCGGGGGCGAAGGTTTTGGAGAGGGTGGACACATAGACCACATGATCCGGCGCCAGGGTTTTGATGGGCGGAAGGTCGCTGCCGCGGTACCGGAGCGCGCCATAGGGATCATCCTCGATCAGCAGGGCGTCATGGGTCTGAAGGATGCGAGCCACGGCCTGCCGTCGGGCCCGGGGGATGGTCCGTCCGGTGGGGTTCTGAAAATTCGGCGCCAGATAGACGAATTTGACCTCGCCGGATCTCAGGATCGACTCCAGGGATTCGGGAAGAAGGCCGTCATCGTCGGTATCCATCCGGACGTATTCGGGTTCATATGGATTAAATGCGGAGATGGCGCCCAGATAGGTGGGGGCCTCCACCGCCACCCGATCGCCCCGGGAGATCAGGACCTTGCCCACCGCATCCAGAACCCCCTGGGAGCCGCTGGAGATCAGGATATCATCGGCCTCGGTATGAATCCCCTTCTCTGCCAAATAACCGACGAGGGCCTCCTGAAGCGGTGCGAATCCTTCGGTCCGGCCGTACTGAAGGGCTGATGAGCCGTACCGGTCGATGACCCGGCAGGTCAGCTCCTTCAGGATGTCCATGGGAAAGCTTTCCGCCGCCGGAATTCCGCCGGCCAGGCTGATCATCCCCGGCTGAGAAACCACCTTCAGAATCTCCCGTATGGCATTCACCCCCATGCCCCGGGTCCGTTCCGCCAACAATCTTTCCAGTCCCATTTTTATTCCTCCCTGTTTTTGAATTGCCTTCATCCTAT
>JAABSQ010000101.1 GCA_011390315.1 Desulfobacteraceae bacterium | reverse complement strand
GAATCTCGGAAAAAACCGCATGACAGATCAGACAGCCGAAATGAATTCAAAACAAGGAGCGTTCCTCTACAAGCAATTGGCCGGCGAAATCGAAGACAAGATTCGCAGCGGCGCATTTCAGCCCGGAGAAAAGCTGCCCTCCATTCGAATGCTGCACCGACAGCTGAACGTCAGCATCACCACCGCCCACCAGGCCTATCTGGAGCTGGAAACCACCGGCCTGATTGAAGCCCGGCCCAAATCGGGATACTACGTCAGCCCGGTGTCCCTGAAACAACTCCACCCGCCGGTGCATGACCCAATTTCCTCGGCTCCCCGGCGGGTTGAACTCGGGGCCATGGTCAATGCCGTTCTCAAGGCCATCAATGATCCCGAGATGCTTCCTCTGGGCTCCTCGGCGATTTCAACCAAACTGATGCCGGCCCGTCATTTCGCGCGCACGATGAAGGATTTCTCCATTCGAGAAGTGGAGGCCCGAATCGGGTATTCCCTCACCGAAGGCAGCCCCGAACTGCGGCGGCAGATCGCCATCCGAACTCTGGGGCTTCTGGAAGGAATCGATCCGGAGGATATCGTCATCACCAACGGATGCACTGAAGCAGTCACCCTCTGTCTTCAGGCGATCCTCAAGCCGGGCGACGTGCTCGCGGTGGAAGCGCCCACCCATTTCGGATTTCTTCAGCTTTTCAAATCCCTGTCCATACGAGTGGTCGAAGCACCTGCCCATCCGGAACACGGGGTGGAAATCGACGATCTGAAAGAACTGCTGGACCGAACCCCGGTCAAGGCCGGCCTCTTCATGCCCAATTTCCATAATCCCATGGGATCACTCATGCCGGATGAGAACAAAGCCCGGCTGGTGGAACTTTTCAATCAGCGGGAAATCCCGGTGATCGAGGATGATATCTGCGGAGACCTTTTCCACGAGGGAAACAAGCGCCCTTCCCTTCTCAAACAGTTTGACCGAAAGAACCTGGTGCTGACCTGCTCGTCCTTTTCCAAAACCGTGGCGCCCGGGCTTCGGGTGGGATGGGTCATTCCGGGGAATCGGTTCAAGCAAAAGGTCCTCCGCCTGAAGGCGGCCTCCACCGTCTGCACCTCCTCTCTGGATCAGCATCTCATCGCCCGGTTCCTGGACAGCGGCGCCTGCGAACGGCACATGCGAAAAATCCGTCATGCGGTCAAAACTCAACTCCTGAAAACGGTGGTGGCCATCGGCAGGTATTTCCCTGAAGACACGCGGCTGGCAATCCCCTCCGGCGGGTCTCTGCTCTGGGTGGGCCTGCCCTCGAGCGTGGACGGCCTAACCGTTTATCAGCGAGCCCTGGAAGAAAACATATCCATCCTTCCGGGCGGGGTCTGCTCCCTCTCCGGCGGGTTTCAAAACTACATCCGCATCGGCTGCGGCCATCCTTTCACCAAAGCGACCGAACAGGGGATTCAGGCCCTGGGGCGAATCGCAGCAGCTCTCACGGCAGGTTCGCCCTACTCCCCTATAGATTCGTAAAGCGCTGATCCACTTAAAATTCATTTTTCATCGTGCATATTTTCATTGGCAGCCGGCGCCGAATACCGGCATGTCAAAAATCAATTCAATTATTTTTTCTTTACAAAAAGATACTTCCTAATTAAAAAGGTCGATACAACAGATACTCGAATGCCGCTTTCAGGAGGAAGACCATGCATAAAAGCCTGAGCCTTCAGGCAAAAACGCTGATGATTATTCTTTCCACCATTATCGCCATCACCATTTTGATGGTGGGTATGCAGTATGTCAGCTTTCGAAACAATATGGATCAAAACAACCAGGTGTTGTTTCAGCAGATTGAAAACACCTTTCGGACCGTATTGAAGAACGAATTGGCCTTTCTCTCCCTGGCGGTGCGAACCCTGCTGGAAAATCCCGCGGTCGCCGATCGTTTTGCGGCGCGGGACAGAGCCGCACTGACCCGAATGTTCGTCGATTATTTCGCGAGACTGCAACGGGATTACGATCTCGCTCAATTTCAGTTCCATGTTCCCCCCGCAACCAGCTTTTTACGTCTGCACGCACTCGAAAAATTCGATGACGATCTTTCCGCCTTTCGAAAAACGGTGGTCGAGGCCAATCGCCTTCAGCAGCCGGTCCTCGGATTGGAGGTCGGACGCGCCGGACCGGGGACACGGGTCGTGCATCCGGTCCGGAAAAATGGTGAACACATCGGCACTGTCGAATTCGGGGGGTCCGTCGCATCGGTGCTTCATAACCTGGAGCAGACCTTCGGCATCGAGTATGCGGTGGGAATCCGCCAGGAAGTATTTCAGAACGCCCGTCGATTCGATACCCGGCCGACCGACATAATCATCGATGACCTCGTCTTCTATACCTTTTCCGGAGAAACCGCCGCCGCCGTTATGGCCCGATTTCAATTTGGTAAACCATCTTATCGGGTAGATGACCGCCTCTATTATCTTCACACCTTTCCCATTCACGATTTTTCCGATGCCGAAATCGGTCGGGTGGCGGTGATGGTCGACCGTGAACAGGCGCGTACTCAAATGCGGTTTACCATGGCGGTCTCCATCGGTCTTCTGTTTCTGACGGCGGTTATCGCATCCACCATTTTGCTTTTTGTGATTCGCTCGTCGTTTCGTCCGCTCGGAGAGGTGATCGAAACGGCCACCCGCATGTCTCAAGGCGATTTTACGATGCGGCTTGAGACGGAAAAAGAGGATGAAGCCGGCCGCATTCTGTCGGCGGTGGGCCGGATGGTCGATCAGCTCCGGTCCACGATCGCCGACATTCGGGCTATCGCCGACAGTGTGTCTCATGGAAGCAACCGATTGTCGGCCACCGCCCAAGCGCTGTCTCAGGGCGCAACCCATCAGGCGTCTTCCGTCGAGGAGGTTTCGTCATCCATAGAAGAGATGGGGGCCAAAATCGAACACTCTGCGGAAAACGCAACCAAAACCGAGAAAATCGCAATCAAATCCGCGGAAGATGCGGAGGCGGGGGGAAGATCCGTACGGGAAACGGTGGCCAGAATGAAACAGGTTGCCGACAAGATCGGTATCATCGAAGAGATCGCCCGCAATACCAATCTTCTGGCACTGAACTCAGCCATCGAAGCCGCCCGCGCGGGCGAACATGGAAAGGGTTTTGCCGTTGTCGCCGCCGAAGTCCGCAAGCTCGCGGAGCGAAGCCAGCAAGCGGCTTTGGAGATCCATGAACTCTCAACCAACAGTGTCGATATTGCGGAAACCGCCGGCGGTCTTCTGGACCGGATGGTACCGGACATCGGCAAAACCGCGGACCTGGTGCAGGAAATCTCTTCCGCCGCCCGAGAACAGAACAGCGGCTTACAGCAGATCACCCAAGCATTGACGCAGCTGGACCAGGTGGTTCAGCAAAACGTCAGCGCCTCCGAACAGGTCGCCTCCATGTCCCGGGAACTTTCCTCGATGGCGGACCAGCTCTCAAAAAGCATCAGCATTTTTCAAATAGAGGAGAATGACCGGCCCGGTTGATTCGATTCTAAGAATAAAGGTATAAAAAAGAAATATTTGCTCATTTTGAAGGGGACTGCTTATGTCGGAAAAAATTTACCAAGGGAAATCCGTCAAAAAGACGAACCACCCTCATATTGTCAGAGTTGAAGGAGTTGCCAGCGGAGAACCAATCATAAAGGGAACCCGCATCATGGTTCGTACGATTATAGAACAGTACCAGCTCGGCAGTTCAATAGAAGAAATTTTGTGGGATTTTCCTCAATTATCCTCGGCGCAAATTCATGATGCCCTATCCTTCTATCACGACCACAAAGATGAAATGAACAAGCTGCTGGAACAAGCCTCATACGAGTACTGGCAACCGATCATTGAAGAAAGGCTGTCAAATGACCGCGCTGAAAATCTATCTGAATGAAAATATAAGCTGGAAAATTGCCAAAGCACTTGATGAGTTCGGATACGATGTAGTCAGTTCGTATGAAATCGGCATGAATGCCGAAGACGATGGGATACAGTTTGCATTTGCGGTTTCGGAAAAGAGAGCGGTCTTAACCAACAATTTTGGAGATTTCGTCAAACTATGCGAAGAATATGCTTCAGCGGGAAAAGATCATTATGGGGTCATCTTTACCACCAAGTTTTCAAATGCTGAAATCCTCAAAAGACTAAAGGTTGTTCTCAAAGCCATTACGGCGGAGCAGATGAAAAATCAAATACGGTGGCTGAATGATTTTGATTGAAAAGTGCTCACGCCTTGTCGAATTGAGCAGCTTCAATTATTCCAGTTATTTTATTTATCCCCACTTTTCAACCGTTTGTTCGGAGCTTCATTCAAGCACTCACCTTCCGATAAGCCAACAACACATCCGCCCCGAAAATCATCAACGCGCCGATCCAACCCGCCGGGCTCAGAGCCGGGTCTGCGGCCAGGTAAGGCCCGAGAACTGCCGCCAGCAGGATGCGGGAGGAAGAAACGATGCTGCCTTCCATGGCCGTGACGTAGCGGAATCCGATGGTCAGGAGGTATTGACCGATGACCCCGCAGGCGGCGCAGGAGATGAGGAACAGAAACTCCTGAAAATCGGGGACAAATATGTGCTCATGAAACAGGACAAAAATGCCCAAAGACCCGAGGCCGAACATGAAAAAGAGAATGGTATGGGTATCATGCTCCTGGCGGCTCAGGTTCAGATAGATGATGGCCGCCGCGCCCAGCATGCCGGAGGCCAGCCCCCAGAGATTTCCGATGTTCAGGCCGATCTTACCGGGAGAGAGCACCAGCCACACCCCGATGACGGCGACCATCAAAATGAGGGTGGCGGGAAGGTCCCGCTGCTTGCTCAGGAACATCCAGGAAAATACGGTGACGAAAAGCGGATAGGTCATGTTGAGGATGTTGGCCTCGGCCACCGTGGTCAGGGAGACCGCCTTGTAAAAACAGAAGACCGACAGGGTGTTGCCGACGGTTCTGCCGATCAGCAGATGCCACCGGTGAACCTGTATTTTATGGCCCCGGACGCTCATGGCGGCGGAGACCACCGCGAATCCCAGAATAAATCTGGCAAACACGAAAAAGGCCGGGTCCACCAGAACCCGTCCCTGGGCCCATCGGATCACCAGGGTCGACAGATAGAGAAAAAAAGCCGATCCGAAGATGGACAGGCCGCCCAGCATCTGGGCCTTGGGGCTGTAAATGATGGCCAAGCCCTCAGCAGCCCGCCTGATCGTCGTAC
>JAABSQ010000100.1 GCA_011390315.1 Desulfobacteraceae bacterium | reverse complement strand
TTGACCGCGGCCTCGGCGGTGAGCACCTCGCCGGTGGTCAAATCACACAGGTAGGCGGCCAGGGTGGTGGTGCCGATGTCCACAGCCACCCCGAAACCGGCGGGGCGTCGGCCGGATATCACGGCGGTGATGCCGGAATCGGCATGGTTCACCAGGGTGAGTTCGCCGGTGGGATCGGGGATTCGGCTCAGTTGCCGAATCGAATGCGGATTTTGAAACAGGACCTCCTGTCGAGTGACGTCCCGAGCCCGCTCCGCCAGCCAACCGGAGATGCTTTGGGCGACCCCCTGTTCGCGGGCGGGAAACCCCGCTTCGGGAAGCAGAATTCGAGCCAGTGAAGGGGCCACCCTGTACCGTCCGGTCAGACCGCTCTTGCCGCGAGCCTCGCTGCTGTCCGCCATTTGTGCGGGTATGATCACCCGCACCGGCCCCCGCAGGGTCGCCTGGCAGGCCAGCCGGTATCCCGAAGTCACTTGATCGGCGGTAAGCACCGCCAGTTCGGTTTCGGCCAGCGGGGAGAGGTTTTCGGCGGGTTCCACCATCACCCGGCATTTTCCGCAGAGCCCTTTTCCGCCGCAATCGGACCGAATCGAGATATTCCTGTTCGCCGCCGCAGACAGAAGATCGGCGCCCTGCCCCGCCTCAACCGCGATTCCCGCCGGCTCAAAAGTGATTCGAAAAGAATTCGCCATTGTATTCACATTAAAAGCGCATAGTTTTGATCAACGTTTCGGAACCGACCCTGAATAATAGGCAGGCGGTGATCATGGCCAAAGCGTATGGGCCTGTTACGGAATGGATCTAAACAAATCAGCCCGCCGGGAAAGCCAAACGGCCCCGCAGGCGAGCTGATCCCGAATCTTCAGACCTGGGTGAATCAGACTTCGAATTTCTTGGCCCGAAATGCCTTGAGATAGCTCATGCAGAATTTATCCTTCCCGGCCAAGGCTTCGGCGGCGATGATGTTGGCCATCATCTTCTGGTCCAGCGGATTCATGATGGCGCCGTCCAGCCCCTTGGCGATGGCCATGACCATAAAGGCCTGGTTCATGAACTTCCGGGCCGGCAGTCCGTAGGAGATATTGGACAGTCCGCAGGCGGTATGAATGCCCGGGAACCGTTTCATGATCTCCTCCACCGAGTCGAGAAATTCCACCCCGAAGGTGTTGTTCACCGAAATCGGCTGCACCAGCGGGTCCACAAAAATGTTTTCCACCTTGACGTTCTTCTGAATCAGACCGTTGACCAGCTTGTCGGCGATCTTGAGCCGATCCTCCACCGTTTCGGGCATGCCCTCGTCGCTCATGCACAGAGCGATCACCCGCAGATCGGTGCCGGCAAGAATGGGCAGGAGCTTGTCATACCGCTCCTTTTCCAGCGAGATGGAGTTGATCATGGGGGTCCCCTTGTGGACCGCAAGCCCCGCCTCGATGGCTTTGGGATCCGGGCTGTCGATGGCGCAGGGGGCGTCTACTTCTTCCTGAACCGTCTCAACCAGCCATTTGAGATAGGCCGGCTCCTCTCCCACAAAGATGCCGGCATTGACGTCGATGAAATTGGCGCCGGCCTCGAACTGGTCTCTGGCCACCTTTTTGATGGCCTCGGCGTCTTTGCCTTCAATGGCCGCGCCGATGGCCTTGCGGCTGGCGTTGATGAGCTCTCCGATAATAATCATCTGTTTTCCTCCTCCCTTACAAAGCGAACCGGGCTTTTTTCCGGTTCGCCTGAAACACGGTCTGTCTATGCGGCAACCAGTTTACGGGCCAGCTCCACCGCGCCCGGGGCATCATCGCTGTAGCCGTCCGAGCCGATCTTGGTGGCGAAGGCCTCGGTCACCGGGGCCCCGCCGATCATGGTCTTGACTCCGGAGCCGGACTCCTTCAGGGACGCCACCGTGGCCTCCATGGCCGGCATGGTGGTGGTCAGCAGGGCCGACAGGGCCACGATCTGGGCGTCGTTGTCTTTGGCCGCCTGAACGAATTTTTCGGTATCCACGTCCACACCCAGGTCCACCACGTTGAAACCGGCGCCTTCCATCATCATGCCCACCAGGTTCTTGCCGATGTCGTGAAGATCGCCCTTGACGGTGCCGATGATGATGGTTCCCTTGGGTTTATTGTCGGTATCGGCCAGGTGGGGTTTGAGCACCCCGAGACCGGCCTTCATGGCCTGAGCGGCCATCAGCATTTCGGGAACGAACAGGACGCCTTCGGAAAACTGCTTTCCGACCTCGTCCATGGCGTTGATGAGACCGTCATTGAGAATCGACTGAATATTGGTGCCGGCATCCAGTTCTTTCCGGGTCAACTCCGATACCTTGGCTTCGTCGAATTCCAACACCGCCTGAAATATGTCTTTAACCGCCATCTTTCACACTCCTTTTTTAAATTAAAATGAACAAAAAATACCTGAACGACACCTGTGTATATACCAAATCCGATTATATTACAAATCAGGCGATGACCTTGCCGTCCTGAGTCCGGCGAATCTTGCGTTCCCGCATCAAATCCTTGAGGACCGAAATCACCAGCAGGTACATCACGAATATAAAGGGAAAGGCCCCCACGATGGAGGCGGTTTGCAGGGCCTTGAGCCCTCCGGAAAAGATCAGCACGATCGCCAGTCCGCCGAGGACCGTTCCCCAGAAGATGATCAGCCGCTTGCGGGCGCCCGGATCTTCGGTCTCGTACCCGCCGCTGGAATACATGCTGATCACGAAGGTGGCCGAATCGGCCGATGTTACAAAAAACGATGCGATCAGCACATTGGTGATCACCACCAACAGGCCGTACAGAGGCAGATGACTGAGGGTTTCGAACAGGGCCACCTCGATGGACTGTTTTACCGCTTCCCCGATGGGGATGTTTTGAACCATATCGAGCCACATGGCGGTTCCGCCCAGCCCCACCGAAAAAATATAGGAAAACAGCGGCGGCGCGATCAGGACCACCAGGATGAACTCCCGAATGGTCCGGCCCCGGGAAATCCGGGCGATAAAGGCGCCCACGAAGGGGGCCCATGCCACCCACCAGGCCCAGTAGAAGACGGTCCAGCTGCCGGTCCAGCCCGGGTTGTCGAACAATTCCAGGCTGGTGGACATGGGAATCAGGTCCGCCACATAATCCCACAAGGCAATCCCGAAGGTATTTACCAGATAGCCGAAAGGCCCGAAAATACAGAAGAACAACAACAGCGTCAGCATCAGGTAGACATTAAACAGAGAGAGGATTCGAATCCCCTTGTTTACCCCGGTGATGGCCGAAAAAATGAAAATGCAGGTGATCACCGCAATAATGATCGCAGCGGCGGCGTTCCCCGCCGGAATGCCGGTGGAATGGGCCAGGCCGCTGTTGATCTGGAGAGCGCCCATGCCCAAAGATGTCACCACCCCCATGATGGTGGCCCAGATCGCCAAGACATTCACGACGTCCCCGAAAAGGCCGTCGGCAGCCCGATCTCCCAGAAGCGGCCGAAGGCAGGCGGAGATGATGGCCGGCTGATCCTTTCGAAAGGCGAAATAGGCGATGGGAAGACCGACCACCACATAGGTCGCCCAGGCATGAAGCCCCCAATGGAAGAAAAAAATCTCGAAGGCCAGCCTGGAGGCCGCCACGGTGCCGCCCTCTCCGATGGGCGGGTCCATGTAATGGTACATCGGTTCGGCTCCGGCCCAGAACACCAGTCCGATGCCCATCCCGGCTGAAAAGAGCATGGAAAACCAGCTGAAAAACCGAAACTCCGGCGGTTCGTCGTCCTTGCCCAGCCGAACGTTTCCCAAAGGAGACAGTGCGATGACCAGACAGATGAGCACGAACAGGCTGCAACTGATCAGATAGAGCCAGCTCCAGGAACTCGTCAGGTAGGCCAGGGCCTTGCCGCTCATCTCCCCCAAAAGCGCCGGAGAAAATCCTCCGAAAATTATAAAAGGGAGGGCCAGGGCCGCCGCACCGTAAAAGACCCGGACATCGATTGTTTTCCCAAATAGTCTTTTGATTCCGCTAAGTTGTGTATCGTTCAAGACGTCTCCCCCTTTTATTGAATTGTCGACCGATTCATCGATCATTAGTCCTCACCCGTTCCACCCTGTCAGAATATTATTTTCTATCCTTTCTTTTTGCGCATGACGTATTCGGAAAGCTCCGCTTCGATGTCCGGCGAAATCTCGGGTTTTTCATAGCTTGCCAAGCGTTTGCTCAGCATTTCCGTGGCCGCTTCATCCACCCGTTTGGACCCGCCGGCCTTCCACCCGGCCTGATTCTGCCGGCCCATCAGGTTGGACAGGAAGAATTCGGTCCGGCAAAGTTTAAAGGTTTTGGGTTGGGTCAGGTACTGGCCCCCGATGCCGACCTTCTGGATCATTTCCACATCGATCGAGTCGTCGGTCACCTCCATGGGCTTGATCATCTTTCGAATCACCCCGCACATTTCCTCATCGATCAGGTATTTTTCAAAACTCATGGCGATGTAGGAGCCCAGAATCCCCGCGGAGTGCAGAATGAAGTTGATGCCGTTACGGGCGGCGGTGGAAAGCGCCAGGGTCGATTCCGCCCCGGCCTGGGCGTCGGGAATATGGGCGTCGGTGAGTCCGCCCCCGCTGCGGCTGGGAAGATTGTAATACCGGGCCATCTGAGCGGTGGCGGAAACCACTATGGACAGTTCCGGACATCCGACGGACAACCCCCCGGTCTTCATGTCCATGGCCGAAGAGGTGGAACCGTAAATCACCGGGGCACCGGGATTGACCAGTTGGGCCAGGGTGATGCCCGAAAGAATCTCCGCGGTCTGCAGCGCAATCACCCCGGGAAGGGTCACCGGACCGGATGACCCGGCCATGATCAGCGAGGCGATCACACAGGCCTGATCGGCCCGGGCCAATTCGATCAGGGCCCCGGCCATTTCATCGGAAAACTGAAGCGGCGACAGGGAATTGATCAGAGAAACCGTCACCGGCCCCACCTTCTTGAGCTGCTCCTTGCCGCCCCAGACGATGGATGCCATTTCCACGCACTCCCGGGCCCCCTGTTTGGAGACCGGGCTGCCCATGAAAGGCTTGTCGGACAAGACAATGCTGGAAAAGAGCATGTCCAGATGGGCGGTTTCCGGGGGCACGTCCGAAGGTTCCACCATCATGAAGCCGTTCATGTCCATAAACTTGGAGGTCTGGACCAGCTTGCAGAAATTGTCGTAATCCTCCATGGTGGCTTCCCGCTGGTCCCCGTTGGGTTTGGCGATGAACGGGGCGCCGTAACCGGGAACGAAGACGAAATCCTCCTCGCCGATTTTTACGCTTTTTTCCGGATTGCGGGCGGTGACGGTGAATTTGGACGGGGCGCTGTCGACCGCCTTCCGAATCTGCTCCTCGGTAAAAAAGACCTTCTTTCCGTCGATCTTGAATCCATGGGATTTGAAGATTTCGAGGGCTTCATCCTCATTGAAGGCGATGCCGGTGTTCTGAAGGATGTCCATGGCGGCGCCATGGATTTTGTTCATCTGCTCCTGCGTCAGGGTTTGCATTCGATCATACATCGTGAATCTCCTTTGCTTATGGGATAGGTAAACGTGTCATTCTCCCCGTCAATGTGTCTGTTTTCAGACCGCTTCCGAGGCCCCTTCTTTCCGCATCTTCCGGGATTCGGCGGCGGAAGTCGCCCTGGCGCCGAATTCCGCCTGGTACTGCTTCAAACCTTTGAAGGTTCCGTAGATCACCCAGAGCAGAAGAAACATCAGGGGAAAGGCGGTGGCGATGGAGGCGGTCTGGATGGCCTTGAGATTTCCGGTTCCGGCCAATACCGCGGCCACCGCGCCTAAGGCGATGCCCCAGAAAGCCCGAAGGTTTCTGCCGGGGTTTTCATGGCCGGACACGAACATGGCCAGGGCGATGGCGGCGGAATTGGCGCTGGTCAGAAAAAAGGTGCCGATCAGAAAGATCAGAAAGACCGCCAGAATTCCGGTCAGGGGCAGGTTCCGGGCGATGGCGAAGATGGCGCTTTCGACCCCGTGTTCCTGAAGCGTTGCGGTAACATCATAGTGAATGCCGGCGCCGCCGATGACCCCGTACCAGAGAAAATTGCCGAGGGTCGGCAGGATCAGAACGGCGGCCACCGTCTGCCGAATGGTTCGGCCTTTGGAGATGCGGGCGATAAAAACCGATACGAAGGGCGCCCAGCTCATCCACCAGGCCCAGTAAAAGACGGTCCAGGAGCCGATCCAGTTCCCCTCGACCGCCGGGGCGGTGTACAAGCTCATGGGAAGAAAATGGATCAGGTATTGGCCGATGGAATTGGTGGTCAGATTGATCAGAAAAAGGGTGGGCCCGAAGATGAGAACAAAAAACCAGACCCCGACAAAGATATACATATTGACGTCGCCGATGATCTTGACCCCTTTTTCCAGACCGGTGTACACCGCCAGGGTGAAGACCACGGTCAGGGCTCCGATGATCAGGTACATGCCGCCGGTTCCAAGTTCGAGGCCGTACTGGTATTTGAGGCCGCTGGACAGCTGAAGCGCCACCAGCCCGGTGGTGGTGGCCAGTCCGCCCAGGGTGGCGAAGACGGCGAAGATATCCAGCACCCGGCCCCAGTTCCCGTGGACCTTATCCCCCAGGACATAGTAGAAAGCACTGGAAAACTTGAAAGGCAGCCCCTTGGTAAAACAGGCGTGGGCCAGCGGAATGGTCAGAAGGCTGAAGATCGCCCATGCGCTCAGGCCCCAATGAAAAAACGAATAGGTCATGGCGTTGGCGCCCGCCGCCGGGGTGAGCGCCTCTCCCCCGAAATACGGGGGCGGGGTCATATAATGGTAGGCCGGTTCGGCCGGTCCCCAGAAAACGATGCCGGCGGCGATGGCCGACCCGAAGAGCATGGCGAACCATGAAAAATCGGAAAATTCGGGTTTGTCCTCGGGCAGCCCCAGCTTCAGCTTGCCGTATGGGCCGATCATTAAAGTGAAACAGGCCATCACCAGCAAAAAAGCGGTCAACAGATACAGCCATCCCCATCCGCGAGTGGTCCATGAAAAAACGGCATTGATGGCCGTATTCATATTCTCGGGAAATAGAATGGACCACAAAACAAACAAGACGGTGATCGAAGCCGATACCCAGAATACAAGCGGGTCATACGGTCGAGAGGCGGGCGGCGACTGTGTCATTTGTATCTCCTTATTTTTTACGATGGTAAATCGTGAACAGGTTGTAAGTGGATTGGGAAGTGACTCCGGATGTTACCCATGCGTATCGCAGGTTCGTTGTATTTGGGTATTGCACACGATATGCCAGCATTCGGCCAGCATTCGGAATGACCGAATTTCCCAAAAGATTTCAGGGACGGAACCCGGTATCATTCCGGAGGGCGGCGGTTCATCCGGTTGTGTTTTTGTGCTGTCAATTTTTCTAAATCCCTTATTTTACGTTAGTTAAACTATAAAGATGTGTGCCTTGAAGAGGTCCGAAGTGTTTATCGAATCATGAAAAGTTTAACGGTCGGTAATGGGTGGAGTTGAGGATGACCGGGAAACGAGAAAGGATCAAAAGGGTCTGGGTGAAAATTTATTTTCACCTTTTTGCCGTCCCATGTCAAACCTTTTTGACATTTTAGTAAAATATTTTTTACGGATTGTGCCAAAGGCGATGAAAATCGGAAACCGCTTGACATCTCAAAACGGATGCACAATGGATAGAAATCACCTGGAGAAACCTGAACCGACAACGATTTTGACTTTGGAAGGAGGAATACAATGGCGGATGCACCCGAAGGCGCCATACTGCAACGCGACAAACAAACCTACGCGATCGTGCCCCGAACACCGGTCGGACTGCTCAGTGCCGATGTGCTGGAGGCCCTGTCCACAGTGGTACGCAAATATGACATCCCGGTGGTGAAAATCACCTCCGGACAACGGATCGCCCTGGTGGGGGTGAAAAAAGAGGAGATCGGGCCGATCTGGAAGGAGCTGGGCACAGATATCGGACGGGCCTCGGAGCTTTGTGTCCATTATGCCCAGGCCTGCCCCGGCACCGCCGTCTGCAAATTCGGCCTTCAGGATTCCCTGGGCCTGGGAATGGAACTCGAAAAAAAATACCTGGGGGTCGATTTCCCGGCCAAGCTCAAATTCGGCGTTTCGGGCTGCCCTTTTTGCTGCGGGGAAAGCTATCTGCGGGATGTGGGCATCATCGGCAAAAAATCCGGCTGGATTCTGGCCTTCGGGGGAAATTCCGGCGGCAAACCCCGCATCGGGGATGTCATCGCCGAGGACCTGAGCACGGATGAAGTAATGGATTTGGCCGACCGTTGCCTGGTTTATTACAAGGAAAACGGCAAGAAAAAAGAGCGGACCGCCAAGTTCATGGAGAGGACGGGCCTCGATGCCTTGAAATCGGCGCTGAACCTCTGAAAAACCCGATCAACTGAACGGATAAAGCGATTCACGGAAATTAGAATACCATCCGAACGCCGCCGGGGGATGAATCCCCCGGCTGAATCCGAAAAAGCCTGCTGAAGCGGGCTCGCCCTCGGGAGGAATTCGAGAGGGGCGAGAGGGCCCTTCAGGGCGCTTTCCGGGATGAGCCGGGGGATGAATCCCCCCCGGCGGCGGGCACGGTATTTTTCTTCAATTCCATACCGCGCCCGCCTTATATCACCAAATCCGATTCCACCCCGGCCAGGGTCTCCAATGACTCGCGGTCCAGAAGCCGAATCCTTTTTCCTTCCACCTGAATCAGCCCTTCACCGGACATCTTGGCGAAAATCCTGGAGAGGGTTTCCGGAATCGTCCCCAGAAGGCTGGCCAACTGCCCCTTGGAAATGGGCAGTGAAACAGCATCGACCGTGCCCTGCTCCTCTGAGAG
>JAABSQ010000099.1 GCA_011390315.1 Desulfobacteraceae bacterium | reverse complement strand
CCCGGATTCAGGTAATGGAAGCCCGAGGCGGAGAATGGGTCCGGCCCGGGATCATGTATATCGCTCCGGGCGGCCGCCATATGACCGTCCGCAGGGAATCCGCCGGCCGGGTGGCGATCGGGTTGAACAACGACCCGCCGGTCAACAGCTGCCGGCCGGCGGTGGACAATCTGTTCTTATCGATGGCCGAGGTTTACGGCGGAAATGTGCTGGCCGTCATCCTGACCGGGATGGGCAACGACGGTTTGGCCGGGGTGTCGGCCATCTTCGGCAAAGGCGGCTACGTCTATGTACAGGACCGGGAAAGCAGTGTGGTGTGGGGAATGCCCGGCGCGGTGGTGGAGGCGAATCAGGCCGACGCCATCATCCCCCTGGATCAGATCGCAGCCAAAATCACCGGCATGATTCAAAAGTGCGCGACACCGTCTTGAAAATCACCCCGCCGGAATACATGCTCATGCGGACCTATATCGAGGAGCATTGCGGCATCCATCTGGAGCAGGACAAGGAATACCTGATCGAATCCCGGCTCTCCGACCTGGCGGCCGAGTCGGGGTGCCGTTCCTTTCAGGAGTTTCACCTCAAGGCCCGCACCGATTACACCGGACGGCTCAAGGAGCGGATCATCGACGCCATCACCACCAACGAAACCTTCTGGTTTCGGGATAAGAGCCTCTGGGACTATCTGGAACAGGCGGCCGTCCCCGAATTGATTGAAAAGATCACCCGCACCGGAAAGGCCCGAATCTGGTCTTCGGCGGTCTCCACCGGGCAGGAGATCTACTCTCTGATGATGCTCCTGGACCGGACCCTTCAGGAGCGGGGCCTGACCTCATTTCTGAACCGGTTCGAAATCTTCGCATCGGACATCTCCTCCGCGGCCCTGGAGACCGCCATGGCGGGCCGATACGACGCCATCGCCATGGATCGGGGGCTTTCCCCGGATAAAAGGGAACGGTATTTCACTGTTCACGGCCGGCATTGGGAGTTTGATCCGGATTTAAGGCGCCGGGTCCGGTTCAAGAAATTCAATCTTCAGAACAGCTTTCTCTGTTTCACTCCGTTTGATCTCATCCTCTGCCGGTATGTCTCCATCTATTTTTCGGCGCCCTTCAAGCGGAAGTTGTTTTCCAAAATGGCTTCGGTGCTCACCCCGGGCGGGGTTCTGGTGCTGGGGGCCACCGAATCGCTTCGGGAGTTTTCTTCCGATTTCGACATTTCATACTTCAACAGCGCGGTCATCAACACGCGGAAATAGAGATTCCATGAAACAGGACCAGGATAAGAAACAGCATCAGAATCGACAGGTGGCGGTCATCATCCCCAGCCGGTACGGCTCCACCCGGTTCCGGGGCAAACCGCTGGCCATGATTTGCGGCAAGCCCATGATTCAACGGGTGTATGAGGCGGCCTGCCGAGCCGACCATGTCACCCGGGTGGTCGTGGCCACCGATGACGAGCGGATTCGACAGGCGGTGGAGGGGTTCGACGGAAAGGTGGTGATGACCTCTGCCGACAACCGGTCCGGGTCGGACCGGGCCGCGGAGACCGCCGAACGGATGGGGCTCGATATGGAAGATATTGTGGTGAACGTTCAGGGGGATCAGCCGCTTCTGGACCCCCGCTGTCTGGACCAGGTCACCGCCCCCTTTGATGAACTCCCGGACCTGGAGATGTCCACCCTTGCGCGGGTCATCACCAATCCGGAACAGATTACCAACCCCAAGCACGTCAAGGTGGTCATGGACGGGCAGGGGTTCGCACTCTATTTTTCCCGCTCCCCCATCCCCTTCGGTCGGGATGCGGGAACCCGATTCGACACCTACAAGCACCTCGGGATCTATGCTTATACCCGGCGGTTTCTGGAGGCTTTCCGAAGGCTGCCCCCG